>JASLJP010000012.1 GCA_030152425.1 Aquirhabdus sp. | reverse complement strand
GCACGAAATCATCAAAGAAAACAAACTGCCAACCGTCATGCTGTCGGAAAGCGGTGGTGCAAACCTCAACTACGGCGGCGAAGTATTCGTCAACGCCGGTCGTACCTTTGCCAACCAAGCGCGCTTCTCCGCGATGGGTCTGCCACAGATCTGTGTGGTGCACGGTAACGCCACTGCCGGTGGTGCATATCAGCCCGGCCTATCCGACTACATCATTGTGATCCGCAAACGCTCACAAATGTTCCTTGCAGGCCCACCGCTGCTGCTGGCTGCAACCGGTGAAGTCGCAAGTGGCGAAGATCTGGGCGGTGCAGAAATGCACGCACAAGTCGCAGGTACGGCTGAATTCCTCGCGGAAAACGATGCCGACGGTATCCGTATGGCGCGTGACATCGTGGCCAAGCTGAACTGGCGTGAAAAAACCGCCAGCAACCCGACTGAGTTCCTTGAGCCACGTCATCCGGTTGAAAATCTGATGGGTCTGATCCCAGAAGACATCAAACAACCGCTGGACATGAAAGAAGTCATCGCCCACATCGTCGATGATTCTGACTTCCTCGAATTCAAAGCTGAGTTTGACTCGTTCACCGTCTGCGGCTGGGCAAAAATGGGTGGCATGACCGTCGGCATCATCACCAACAACGGCCCGATCACCACCCAAGGCGCGGTGAAGACTGCTCAGTTCATTCACCTGTGTGAACAAACCGGCCGTCCGTTGATTTTCCTGCATAACACCACCGGATTTATCGTCGGTACCGATGCAGAACAAAACGGGATCGTAAAGCACGGTTCTAAACTGATCCAAGCGGTGGCCAATGCCACTGTACCTAAGGTGTCGATTGTGGTCGGCGGTTCATACGGTGCAGGTAACTACGCGATGTGTGGCCGTGCACTGTCACCAAACTTCATGTTTGCTTGGCCAAATGCCCGCGTTGCGGTCATGGGTGGCGCGCAAGCCGGTAAGGTGATGCGTATCGTGGCCGAAGAGAAAACCCGCAGCATGGGTCAGGAAGTTGACAGCCAAAAAATGGACATGCTGGAACAGGGCACTGCAGCTCGCCTCAATGACCAAACCACTGCGCTGTATAACACCGCGCATGGTCATGATGATGGTCTGATCGATCCACGCGATACCCGTAAAGTGCTGATCTTTGTCCTGCAAACGATCCATGAAGCGCGCGAGCGTGTGCTGAATCCAATTACCTTCGGTGCCTCACGTCTGTAATCGACGTGACATCCACTCAAAACCACTTTTTGAAAGATAGGAAGATTTAGCCATGCAATTTACTGAAGAACATGATGCACTGCGCCGCGTAGCCCGCCAGTTTGTCGAAAAAGAACTGAATCCAAATTGCGAAAAATGGGAAGAACAAGGCTTTTTCCCCCTGCATGAAGTCTTTGGCAAGATGGGCGAGCTGGGTCTGCTCGGCATCTGCAAGCCGGAAGAAAATGGCGGCTTGGGTCTGGACTACTCGTATAACTTGGTCGTGACCGAAGAAATCGGCCGTTGCCATTCCGGTGGTGTGGCACTCGCCATCGGTGTGCAAACCGATATGGCCACCCCAGCCATCGCACGCTTTGCTTCGAAAGAGCTGCGTGAAAAATACCTGAATAAAGCCATCGCTGGTGAATACGTGGCGTCGATCGCCGTGTCCGAGCCACATGCTGGTTCAGATGTCGCTGCGATCAAGACCACTGCCGTCAAAGATGGCGATGACTATGTCATCAACGGTACCAAGATGTGGATTACCAACGCGATGCAGGGTGATTTCCTGTGTCTGCTGGCCAACACCTCGGATGGCAATCCGCATACCAACAAATCACTGATCATCGTGCCAAACAAGACCCCCGGAGTCTCGTTTGCCGAGCCGCTGAAAAAACTCGGCATGCGCAGCACCCAGACCACCCAAATCTTCTTTGACAATGTCCGTGTGCCGCAAAGCAACCTGATCGGTGCTGAAGGTGCGGGCTTCATGATGCAGATGATGCAGTTCCAAGAAGAGCGCCTGTGGGGCGCGGTCAACGCCGTTGGCGGTATGGACCGTTGCATCGAAGTGACCATCGACTATGTGCGTCAGCGTACGGCCTTTGGCAAACCGCTGCTGGACAACCAAGCGATCCATTTCCGTCTGGCCGAGCTGAAAACCGAAGTTGAAGCCCTGCGTGCACTGACCTACCGTGCCTGCGAGTTGCATGTCGCCGGTAAAGACGTGACCGAACTGGCGTCTATGGCCAAACTCAAAGCCGGCCGTCTGGTGCGTGAAGTGTCCGATAGCTGCCTGCAGTATTGGGGGGGTATGGGCTTTATGTGGGATAACCCAGCCGGTCAGCTGTATCGTGATGGCCGTTTGGCCTCGATCGGTGGCGGCGCGGACGAAGTCATGCTCGGCATTATCTGCAAGCTGATGAACACCTTGCCGATGAAGAAAAAAGGCTAAGACGGTGAGGTCATTGCGGGAAGCCCGCGATGACCCAAGCGTTTAACGACAGATTTTTGAGAGTGAAAGCCATGAGTTTGCCAGTAACCAAAACATTAAGCTTAGACCTGCAAGGTCCGATCCTGCATATCCTGCTCAACCGTCCTGAAGTGCGTAACGCCATGAGCGGCGAGATGGTCGGTGAGCTGAGTGCAGTTTTTGACAGCATTAAAGACGACGCAGCCGTGCGCGGTGTCGTGATCCGTGGGGCAGGCGGTAGCTTTTGTGCCGGTGCGGATTTGAAAGACATGACCCATATGCGCGTACAGGCAGCCAAAGATGGCAATAGCAGCGTCTATTCCACCTTTAACCGCAGCCTCGGCGCCATGCTGGTCAAGATCAACCAAGCACCGCAAATCGTGGTGGCTGTGCTGGAAGGCGCAGTCCTCGGCGGCGGCTTCGGTCTGGCCTGTATCTCCGATGTCGCATTGACACTGGACGACACCAAATTTGGTCTGCCAGAGACTGGCCTTGGCCTGCCACCGGCACAGATTGCGCCGTTTATCGTGCAGCGTCTGGGTCTGACCCAAGCACGTCGTTATGCACTGCTGGGTAACCGCTTTGAAGGTGCAGAGGCGGCCAAAATCGGTCTCGCCCATGAGTCCTTCGCAACTGTAGAAGAACTCAACGCCGGTCTGGACAAAGTGCTGAAGCAAATCAAACGCACTGCACCCAATGCCAGCCGTGTGACCAAAGAAATTCTGTTCCGTGCTGTGGCGCTGGATCCGATTGAAGGCTTGCTCGATGACGTGGCGCTGCAGTTTGCCCATGCCGCGACCACCGAAGGTCTGGAAGGCACCTTGGCCTTTGTCGAAAAACGTTTACCAAACTGGGCTGTATAAGCCGCGGTTGTAAAGAACCTAACCAAACCTTTCGTGCATCCTGTATAAACGCAGTACACGAAAGGATTTTAAACTAAATTGTGTTGCACGGAGGCCGTATGGCATTTACCAAAGTTCTGATTGCGAATCGCGGCGAGATCGCAGTCCGTGTCATGCGCACCGCGAAAGCGTTAGGCTATCGCACGGTCGCAGTCTATTCAGAAGCAGACGCAAACGCACTGCATGTCCAGTTTGCCGATGAAGCCGTTTGTATCGGCCCGGCCAAAGTTTCCGACTCTTATTTGGTCGTAGAAAATATCCTTGAAGCAGCACGCCTGACCGGTGCGGATGCCGTGCACCCTGGCTATGGATTCCTGTCGGAAAACGCCGAGTTTGCCAAAGCCTGTGTCAAAGCGGGCATTACCTTTATCGGACCAACCCCTGAAGCCATTGAGCTGATGGGCAGCAAGCGTCTGTCAAAGATCGCTATGCTGGAAGCCAATGTCCCGTGTATTCCGGGCTACCAAGGCGGCAACCAAGATCTCGACAACCTGATCGCAGAAGGTAAGAAAATCGGCTTCCCGCTGATGGTCAAAGCCTCTGCCGGTGGTGGTGGTCGTGGGATGCGTTTGGTGCATGCCGAAGCTGATCTGAAATCGTCGCTGGAAACCGCGCGTTCAGAAGCCAAAAATGCGTTTGGTTCAGATGAAATGATTCTGGAACGTGCGGTCATCGCGCCACGTCACGTTGAGATTCAAGTGTTCGGCGATACCCATGGCAACCATGTTTATCTGTTTGAACGCGACTGTTCGATCCAACGCCGTAACCAAAAAGTGGTCGAAGAAGCGCCATGCCCAGTCATGACCCCAGAGCTGCGTAAGCAAATGGGCGAGGCTGCTGTTGCCGCTGCGAAATCATGTGACTATGTCGGTGCGGGTACGGTTGAGTTCCTGCTCGATAGCTCAGGCAGCTTCTACTTCCTCGAGATGAATACCCGTCTGCAGGTGGAACATCCGGTCACCGAGCTGATCACCGGTCTCGATCTGGTCGAATGGCAATTGCGCGTGGCCAATGGCGAAGCACTGCCACTGGCACAGGACGAACTGACCCTGACCGGTCATGCCGTTGAAGTGCGTCTGTATGCCGAAGATCCGGGCACTGACTTCCTGCCACAGACCGGCGAAATCCTGCTGTGGAAACCGGCCAACCTGCCGGGTGTGCGTGTCGATCATG
>JASLJP010000295.1 GCA_030152425.1 Aquirhabdus sp. | reverse complement strand
CTATTGGCATGGGTCAGCAGTTGCCCGCCCAATACCCCACCGGCAAATGCGCCAAAAAACTGACTCGATGCATTCATGCCCATCGCCGTGGCTTTGGCCGCAACTGGCGCACGCTTGGCCAGCCATGACGGCAGCAGTGCCTCCAGCGTATTAAAGGCGATAAAGAACAGGCCAATCCCCACCAGCAAGCCAATGCGGTTGGCGTCAAACAGCGCCAAGATGATCAGCGACACCGCGATCAACACCACACCACTGATAAAGATGCGACGCATGCGGCGTTTGACTTCGGCGATGATGATGGCCGGAATGGCCAGCACAAACCCCAGGAGTAGCAATGGTAAATACACCCAGCCATGATGCAGCGCTGGGATATGGGCATACTCCACCAACTGACTCGGGATCAGCACAAACGCAGCGGTCATCAGCAGATGCAGGCTAAAGATCGAGAAATGCAGCCGATTGAGATCGGGCAGCGCCAGTAAGGACTGGAGCTGGGTCTTAAAGCCCAGCGGATTCTGCCGTAGAGCGCGCAGCGGCGTCGGTACCAAAAACAGCAAGCCGATCGCCAGTACACCGGCGATAGAGGTCAGCCAAAACAGACCCGACAGCCCTAAATGATGGGTGAGGATCGGCCCTAGACTAAAGGCCACGATAAACGATAGCGCAATGCTCATGCCCATCGCAGCCATGGCTTTGCCACGATGCTCCTCCCGTGTGATGTCGGCCAGCAATGCCATGACCACAGCCGACACTGCACCCGCCCCAGCGATCGCCCGGCCAGCAATCACGCCCCAGATCGAGGTGGACAATGCAGCCACCAGCCCACCCAAGGCAAACACCAGCAGGCCAGCAACGATCAATGGCTTGCGCGCGGTGCGGTCGGCCAGCAGGCTGACGGGAATCTGCAGCAGCGCCTGTGACAGCCCATAGATGCCGATGGCCAGCCCGATCAAGGCCGGTGTCGCGCCGTGATAGCTTTGACCATAGATGGCAAAGACCGGCACGATCATAAATAGACCCAGCATACGCAAGGCAAAAATACTGCCGAGCGCAAAGGTAGCGCGCAGTTCAGAGGAGTTCATAGGTCGGGATGGGACAGTCGTTGTGACAATTTAAATAGAGGATGGCGCACGCAAACAGCCTAGGCTCAAGGTTATCCAGTGGAGTGGGTGATTATACGCTGAAATCCGCCCTTGAATTCACATCTATACACGCAATGTATGACCACAAGCACACCGTTTTCAGTCACAATCAGCGACAAATTCCAATTTCGCGTTAAGCAACCGAGCAGTGCTCTAGAGTAACGAATAATGAGTCAAAGTTATATCCGCATCCGCGGCGCACGTACCCACAATCTGAAAAACATCTCGCTCGATATTCCGCGTGACAAGTTTGTGGTCATCACCGGCCTGTCCGGCTCAGGCAAATCCTCGCTCGCCTTTGACACCCTCTATGCCGAAGGCCAGCGCCGCTACGTCGAGAGCCTGTCCGCCTACGCGCGCCAATTCCTGTCGCAGATGGATAAACCCGAAGTCGACAGCATCGAAGGGCTATCACCGGCCATCGCGATTGAACAAAAATCAACCAGCCACAACCCGCGCTCGACCGTCGGCACCATCACCGAGATCTACGACTACCTGCGCCTGCTCTATGCCCGTGTCGGCACTCCGTACTGCCCTGAGCACGATATGCCCATGGTGGCACAGACCGTGAGTCAGATGGTCGACACGGTCAAAGCACTGCCGGAAGGCACCGCGCTGATGCTGCTGGCACCGGTGGTGCGTGATCGCAAAGGTGAGCATGCACTGCTGTTTGAACAATTACGCGCGCAAGGTTTCGTCCGCGCCCGCGTCGACGGCACGCTGATCGACCTCGACGACGTGCATGATCTGGACAAGAAGAAAAAGCACACCATCGAAGTGGTGATCGACCGCTTTAAGGTGCGTGAAGACCTCGGCAACCGTCTGGCCGAATCGTTTGAAACCACGCTACGTCTCGGCGATGGCTTGGCACTGCTTAGCTATATGGATGGCGAGCAGCCGGATCAGACCTTCTCCGCGCGCCATAGCTGTCCGGTCTGTGACCGTGCGGTCGGCGACCTGGAGCCACGGCTGTTCTCGTTTAACAACCCCGCCGGCGCATGCCCGACCTGTGATGGTCTGGGCAACCGCAGCCACTTTGCCGCTGAAAAGCTCATCAACAACGCCGAACTGTCGATGAACCAAGGCGCGATCCGTGGCTGGGACAAACAACGCCCCTACTATTTCCGCATGATCCATACCGTCGCTGAGCACTATCAGATCGACATGGACAGCCCGTGGCTGGCACTCGATGCTAAACAGCAAGCAATCATTTTGAGTGGCTCGGGCAAAGACAAAATCGACTTTAATTACGTCGATGAGCGTGGCCGTAGCCAAAAACGCACCATGGTGTTTGAAGGCGTGCTGCCCTACCTCGAACGCCGCTATAAAGAAACCGAGAGCAATTTGGTGCGCGACGAACTGGCACAGTATCTGTCCAATGCACCGTGCGACGTCTGTCATGGCTCGCGCCTCAACGAAATCGCACGCAATGTCAAAGTCGCCGATGTGACGCTGCCCGAGATCGTGCAGAAGTCGATTGGTGCCGCTGAACAGTATTACCAAGGCCTTGAGCTATCCGGCGCCAAAGGCGAGATCGCCGATAAGATCTTTAAAGAAATCCGCGAGCGATTGCAGTTCCTCGTCAGCGTGGGGCTAAACTATCTGAGCCTGTCGCGCTCGGCCGACACCTTATCAGGCGGTGAAGCCCAGCGTATCCGCCTCGCCTCACAAATCGGCGCGGGTCTGATGGGCGTCATGTATGTGCTCGATGAACCATCCATCGGCCTACATCAACGTGACAATGACCGCCTGCTCGGCACGCTCGTGCGTCTGCGCGACCTCGGCAACACCGTGCTGGTGGTCGAACATGACGAAGACGCCATCCGCGCCGCCGACCATGTGATCGACATCGGCCCCGGTGCCGGTGTGCATGGCGGGCAGATCATCGCCGAAGGCACCATGGCCGACATCATCGCCAACCCCAACTCACTGACCGGCCAATACCTGTCGGGCAAAAAGAAAATTGCAATACCCAAGGTGCGGAACAAACCCGATCCGGAAAAGATGCTCACCCTGACCGGTGCGACAGGGCATAACCTGCAAGATGTGACCCTGAAACTGCCAATCGGCCTGTTTACCTGCGTGACCGGTGTATCCGGTTCGGGCAAATCCACGCTGATCAATCGCACCCTGCTGCCACTGGCGGCCACCCAACTGAACGGCGCCACCACGCTGACTGCCGAAAAGCACGTGTCGATGGATGGTCTGCAGTATCTGGATAAGGTCGTCGATATCGACCAAAGCCCGATTGGCCGCACCCCACGCAGTAATCCGGCCACCTATACCGGCCTGTTTACCCCGATCCGCGAGCTGCTGGCGCAGACCCCAGAAGCCAAAGCACGCGGCTATCAGCCCGGTCGTTTCTCGTTTAACGTCAAAGGCGGTCGCTGTGAAGCTTGTGAAGGCGATGGCGACTTTGAGTACGCCATCGCCTTCACAGGCTTCACAGCGACCGCCTTTGACGTTAAACGAGAAACGACCGGGCTGGTAGCCGCGTGCTTTGGCTTCTGGGGTCTGCGCCAGT
>JASLJP010000289.1 GCA_030152425.1 Aquirhabdus sp. | reverse complement strand
GCCATGCCTTGACCTAGCCCTATCGCGGGCTGAAATCCGTGAGGATCGCGAACTGTACGACAGATAATCGCCTCTCGCGCCGGTGATCCATGTAAAATGTCGGCTAAGTTTCATCTTTGATATTTTTTGTATTGCCGCTTTATCATCAGCCATGATGATCAATCGAATCAAATTTACCTCAATACGTTTTACAAACAGAGTATTTTTATGTCTGCGATTACCCTCAATCAATATCTGTTGACACGTCAAACCAATAGCAGTTCCGTCCTGCGGATCAACCACTTGACCGCCGAACTGACCCAACTGCTGCTGCAAACGACCATTGCCTGCAAAGGGATCAGCTCCGCACTCCATCGCGGTGCGCTGGCAGGAATATTGGGCAGTGCCAACACCGATAACGTACAGGGTGAAACGCAAAAAAAACTCGACATCATCTCCAATGTGCTGATGGTCGACACCTTGCTCGGTGGTGGCCAAGCGGCTGCGTTGGCCTCGGAAGAGATGGATGAAATGATCGTCGCCAGTGAGTCCGGCAAATACCTGATTTTGTTTGATCCACTCGACGGCTCCAGCAATATCGACGTCAACATGAGCGTCGGCACGATCTTCTCAATCCTTGAGCGCCCAAATCACTCTCCCGTCAGTACCGATGACTTCTTCCAAGCGGGTCAGCATCAAGTCGCGGCGGGCTATGTACTCTACGGCCCATCGACCCTCTTGGTGCTCACCCTCGGCGATGGTGTTGATGTCTTCACGCTTGATCGTGATATCGGCGAGTTTATGCTGACCTCGGAGCGTCTCAGCATTCCTGAAGATACTCAAGAGTTTGCCATCAACATGTCCAATCAACGTCACTGGGAAGCCCCCGTTCAGCGCTATATCGATGAATGTGTCCAAGGCAGCGAAGGCGTCCGCGGCAAAGACTTCAATATGCGCTGGGTCGCATCCATGGTCGGCGACGTACATCGCATCCTCATGCGCGGTGGCATCTTTATGTACCCTTACGATCTCAAAGATCCAAAAAAAGCCGGCAAACTGCGTCTGATGTACGAAGCAAACCCGATGAGCTTTCTCATCGAACAAGCGGGCGGTGCATCAACCACAGGGCGTCAACGCATCATGGATGTCAATCCGACCGGACTGCATCAGCGCATCCCCGTCGTCCTCGGCTCACGCAATGAAGTGTTACGTGTAACACACTACCATCTGCAACCTGACTCGATTTTTCAGGAATAAGCAGCCCGACGGGTCAGACCATTATGCTCGCTGCCAAGCCGCCCCTGCCGATCACCTCTCGAGATAATCCACGCATCAAACATCTGCGTGGACTCTTGGAACAGGCCAGTATCCGGCGCAAATCCCAACAAACCCTGCTCGAAGGCATCCATCTGTTGGACGCCTACCACCGTGCGGGCCTGACGCCGGACAGC
Source organism: Aquirhabdus sp. (assembly GCA_030152425.1). GTDB lineage: Bacteria > Pseudomonadota > Gammaproteobacteria > Pseudomonadales > Moraxellaceae > Aquirhabdus. The sequence goes on along the minus strand of JASLJP010000289.1, from coordinate 2,679 downwards.
ATATTCTTTAGCGAGACCATGCTTACGCATCCGGAAGTGAACGACCTGCTGGATGCTTGGCCGCAGGTTGCACGCTTTGTCCTGCCTGAAGCACTGTACAAAGAGCTGCGGACGCTCGGGCAAGGCATCGACATCATGGCGTTGATCGATACCGCGAGCGCCCCACTGCCCGAACATATCAATAGGGACGTGTTGATTCTGGAAGACGTCCAGGATGCAGGCAATGTCGGCACACTGCTGCGCACAGCGGCGGCTGCGGGGATCACTCAGATCATCTGTACCACAGGCACGGCATCGGTCTGGTCACCCCGCGTGTTACGCGCCGGTATGGGCGCCCAATTTGGACTGCAGATTACAGAACATGCCCGTATAGAGGATCTCGTCACGCGACTGCAGATTCCGTTACATGCAACTAGCTCCCACGCGACCCATAGCCTCTATGCGCTCGACCTGACCACGCCAACTGCATGGCTGATGGGCAATGAAGGCCAAGGCGCAAGTGACACGGCTCTGGCGCAAGCCATCGCCGTCAGTATTCCACAGCCGGGTGGACAAGAGTCGCTCAATGTTGCGATTGCTGGTGCGGTATGCATGTATGAGATGGTGCGGCAGCGTCTGATCAGCACGCCCCACGCTTAACCCAAGAAACCGCGCCGCCAATCATTCTCTATCAACCAGTGCACTGCGCCAAACCTCCAGTTTGCGGCTAAAGGGCATCGCAGCATGCGCCGGACTGGTCGAGGGCAAACGGATATAGCGCCGCGCTGAGGGCGCAAGATATGGCAATATCTCGCGCTTGAAGAAAGCTTCTGCCTTAGCGCCATTAAAACAAACCGTATCAATCTGCGGAAACGCCTGAAACAATCCATTAAAATCATTGGCGATCTGGCTGCCCGCCTCGATACTGGCATCCAGACTTCCCTCACGTTGGCAGGCATGCAGTACATCCCACAAAGCAACCCCTGCACTCTGGAGTGCAGCTACTTTAGCGGCATATTCATCACTCGGCTGAAAGCCCAATAGCGCAGCCATAATGCGCCAAAAAGCATTCTGCGGATGGGCATAGTATTGCCCTGCCGCCAAAGACTTTACGCCAGGCATGCTACCGAGTACGATCAAGCGTGCACGGTGATCCACGATGGGCTTGAAACTATAGGCCCAACGCGCTGTATCCAACTCGCTCACCACATCTCCCCTCTATACTGCTGGCGCACACCCCGATAGGGACCGTTACGGCTCACCCAATCAGCATAAGTCATGCGTCTAAAGCCCCTTTGCAACTTTTGTACACAAAACAAAGCGCTCAATGCGATGGATTACCCGCTACTCACTGGTATCTTGCTGCGTTTTAGGCTAAAAAGTGAATCAGTGTGCACAAAATTACTGATACAATCCAACTGCCCAATATTTATACAACGTGCAGCGAAAAGCACGGTCAATTCTAACAGGAGATTATTATGGCTGTTTTTAAACTGAGTTTGGCAAATGTGCTACTCGTGACGCTACTTTCTAGCGCATCATCCTTGAGCACTGCAGCGGACTCCGCAAAAGCAGCAGAAGCCTTTCAAGCGGCCATCGCCAAAGAAGCAGCCTCCCCCAACCCAGAATATAACGAGCTGATGTCTCAAGGCATGTGGCGCGACCCCAATGGTGCCGTTTGGATGCGTTGCAGCCTCGGCCAGACCTGGAATGGCAGTGGATGCAGCGGCGAAGCCACTAAATTCATCTGGGACAATGCCGTATTGGCCGTGGGCGCCTTAAGTTATGGCGGCCATAATGACTGGCGGCTGCCAACCATTGATGAGCTGAAGTCAATTTCTCTACCGGAAAAAGAAGGTTACGCACCGCCGATGATCTTCCGCCCAAGCGAAAAAGACCATTATGGCTGGTTTTGGTCAACCACCAGTAAAGCATTCCGTAGCAGCTATGCTTGGGGCATTTATTTCGGCAATGGCGAAGCCTACTACAGCGGCAAAGGAGGCAGCTACGGTCAAGGCGGCGCAACAGGCTTTGCCCGTCCAGTCCGTTTGGGTGCCGCCAGTAGCGAGTTTGCAAACAGCCTCGAAGGCGTGCAAGCCAAGCTAAAAGCAGAAGCTGAAGCCGCCGCACGCGCCAAAGCCAAGGCAGATGCCAAAGCCGCCGCCGAGGCCAAAGCGGCAGCAAAAGCGGCTCAAAGCACCGGTGGCTAAGCCCAAATAGAAACATCCGTTCAAAAAAAACCATCCGGACGATGATCCGGATGGTTTTTTATTGCCGTCATATCCAAGTGATTCTATTTACCCAAGGTACGGACTCGTCAAATCACTCGACATTTACGGCCATCCCTTATTCGGGCTGCTGAGCCAGCCACTGCTTAAACTGTTTGCGTTGATCAGTCGTAGCCTGTCCCCAAAGCGTCTGTAAATGCTGTAGTGCGTCTGTCTTACCTTCGCTGGAAGTGGTCAGATTGTTATAGCCCTTCATCACGGTGCTGATCAACGAGCTATTTTGAATCAACGCACCTTGTTGTGAGGCAACAACTTGGGTGCCTTTTTTGACCACGAGCGTAGGCTGTTTAACAAAAGCTTGTGCTGCTTCACGGCTATCAGGCTCTGGAGACCAACCGAGCACGTAGGCTTGCTGATCGGCAAAGACCGCTCTGATGGTTACCGCCTTGGAGCGCAACACTTCATGCTCATC
>JASLJP010000259.1 GCA_030152425.1 Aquirhabdus sp. | reverse complement strand
GGCAGCCGAGCAGAGTATATAAAGATATCTGGCTCCGGTTCAAACGCTTTGGATTTCCATATTGCTTATTATATTGGGGTAATCGTTAGCGATGATCCAGAGGCATTTATTCATGTAATATCGAAAGATACCGGCTTTGACCCGTTGATTGCTCATCTTAAATCTAAGAAAATATTTGCATCGCGTTCACCGTCTATCAATGAGCTCCCTATAGTAAAGGTGGCCAATGTTAAAAGTAGCAAAGATCAAATCGCCCATATTATTGAAGACTTGAAGCGACGTGGCTCTTCAAAGCCGAGAGCAATAAAGACGCTCACAACTACTATCAACTCTATCTTTCAGAAGAAGCTTCCCATTGAGGAAGTCGAATCGCTAATTGGCGACTTAAAAAGGTCAGGAGTAATCAAGGTTGATGGGGCGAAGGTGTCGTATAAGCTTCCTGCATAGATAAGAGGTTTAATCACCTTACCCTCTTGGATATTATACCAACCGCACCGGCGCCGGATACGCCGCCACCACGCTATCCGCCCTAATCAACGTAATTCCCTCAACGGATGGCCTGTGCCAGCAGGATACGGTCGAAATCATCGGGGATGAGGATATGCACTTCTGAAAATCATGCGCTGACGCTACTAAAAAACGCTGTACAATCAGTCCATCTCGCTTAACGATGGAACCATGCACAATCATGACGACAACGACCAGACTACAGCCGATCTACAGCAATCTCGCCAGCGAAAACGCGTTGTTTATCGTTCTGGGCATCAACCACAGTGACAGCGCTGCCCAGACCCTCATCGACTTTTGCGCCAATTTCTCGGCGTTGACCCGCAGTCTGGCCAATCGTTTTCCGACGGCAAATTTTGGTGCCGTGCTGGGCTTTGGCTCGCAGGCGTGGGATCAGCTATTTCCCAATCAGCCGAAGCCTCAAGAGCTGACCGAGTTTCAGGAGATCAAAGGCAAAAAGCATACCGCCGTGTCGACCCCGGGCGATGTGTTTATTCATATCCGTGCCAATAGCGTGGCGATCTGTTATGAGCTGGCGTCGATCATCCACACTCAGCTCAAAGACGTGACTCACTGTATCTCGGAGGTCAAAGGCTTTCGTTATTTTGATGGTCGGGCGATTTTGGGCTTTGTCGATGGGACGGAAAATCCGGAAACCGCGCTGGCCTATGACTATGCCTATGTCGGCGATGAAGATCCGCAGTTCAGTGGCGGGAGCTATGCATTTATCCAAAAATACCTGCATAACATGGATCAATGGTCGGCACTGACCGTGGAGCAACAGGAAAAAGTAATCGGGCGGCGCAAGTTTAATGATGTCGAACTGGGGGATGAGGAGAAGCCGCCGAGCGCGCACAACGTCGTGAGCAAGGCACATGACACAGAGGGCAATGAGCTGAAAATCGTGCGCGCCAATATGCCGTTTTCCAATCCCGCCGAGGGCGAGTACGGCACGTTCTTTATCGGCTATGCCAGATCGTTTGCCGTTACCCGCCAGATGCTGGAAAACATGTTTTTAGGCGCGAGCAATGGTCATGTCGACCGAATCCTGGATTTCAGCACCGCAGTCACGGGCTGTTTGTTCTTTATCCCGACGGTAGATTTTTTGGATGATCTGGGCGACTAGGGTCGCACGCTGATTGTGGGTTGAGCGGCAAAGGCGCAAGCCACCCCATCCCCGCATTGCCAGCGGCTGGGCTGGCGGGCAGGCAGTGGCCGCGTGGGTTTATTGCGGCTCAAACGAGCGGGCTTTTTCTTCACTGTCCGCCACGGTTTTGACAGCTTCGGCTTTATACAGATCAAACAGGGCTTGGCAGGTCGTGCTTAAAGGCACGTAGTTGGAGGTTTTACGCACTGCGGCGCTATGGGCGTGCTCTTCTCGTGCGCAGGCCAGATCTTGCTGAAAGGTTGGGCTGAGCGCGGCTTTATCAAAGTAAGCGCTGGCGACCAAGCGGCCCTGCGCGACATCGAGCGGGTGATGGACACCGCACACCACGCGGTTGTCGCCGTAGCGTACCCCGCGTGCCAAGATCGGAACACGGCGCTCATCCATCACGCGTGCCAGCAGCAATGCAGCGGCGTAGCCATTGGCGGCATGTCCCGAAGGGTAGGATTTTTGGTCGCTGGTCCGCAGGAAATCCGTTTCGCAGGGCAGGATGCGCGGGTCTTCGACATAGGGTCGGGGGCGGGGGTTGTCGTTTTTGGCAGTTGCGATATAGCCGCCGACATCTTGCAGCGTGATGCGGAGCATATGGGCGAGGATCGGTCTGCTGCGCAGGCTGAGCGGCGCACCTGCTGCGACACTAAAGCGCGGCAGCAGTTCGTCGTAGCGATAGGCCAGCGCATCTTCATACGCTTGCGTCAGGCGCGACTCGGACGTTTGCTGGGCTGCATGCACCTTTTTTAATTCCGCGATACTGAGGGCGCTGCCCGGCACGGGTGGCTTGGGCACGCTATAGCCGAGATTGGCCTCGTTGAAATAGCCGGTCTTGGCCGGCGCGTCTTTGGCCATCGCGGGCGTCATGGCCATGCAGCCCACCCCGAGCACCCAGACCAGCGCAGATACGGGGTGACGTCGTGTAGTTGTACGTGTGGTGACAGCCATTATAAATACTCACCGATGGTGTTGAGGGTGCAGGATGGGGCAAAGGTCGGGTCTTGGTAGATACGTGCCAAGACTGTTTTGTCGATGGCTTGTTTGGCGAGTGGGGGCGATCCAGCCGCCACATACGCCGCATCCCATAGGGCGGCAAGGTGGCGTGCACCCGCGCCCATGACCGTTGCGGTCCGGTCACCAAAAGCCGCCCACAGCCCATCGATGACCCGTTTGGAGGTGCCTTCGCCTAAGGCGATGAATGTATCACAGAGCTCGGTCGGCGGCAGCACGGTCGCACAGTAAACCATCAGGTGGATACAGGCGTAGCCCGCATCCTGACCGCTGTGCAGCGGGATGATCGGCTGGTTAAAAGTGCCTGCTTTGACACCGATCTGGGCGAGCAACTGGGCAGAAAAGCGATCGACCATTTTCTCTTCATAGGCACTGTGCACGCCGTGACCCGCCCAGTCTTTTGCACTGCCGGGGATGGGGCGGTCTTGATAGCCATCAAACAGATAGGAGCCATGCAGCGGCTGGCAGGCATCGCCGATATAGTGCGACAGCACCCCCGCCGTACACAGGAAGCGGGCGACATAGCCGTCGCGCTGCTGGGTCAGCTCATCGACCATCAGTTTAAACAACTGCCAGACGCGAAACGGCAGGATACCCATATGGGCGAAATCAGCCATGCCGTTGGTTTTATGCCATTGCTTCCACGTCGCGATATCCAGAGAGGCGGTCTGGTTCATAAGCTCTACCGCCAGCGATGCGCCGCCGTTCGCCGCGGGCTGATCGATATCGGCATGATGATTGGCGTTTTCAGGCCCGCCATAGCCTGTCG
>JASLJP010000249.1 GCA_030152425.1 Aquirhabdus sp. | reverse complement strand
CCGGCTTTTCATGGGCAAGACGCTCGACCAGGGGAAGGATGTGTGGGGGCATATGGGGTGCTGACATGGGCTAATCCTTTTACCTGAAAATCAATGACGATACCGAGTCTGATATCAATGCTGACAAATAGTTATACTTCTAAGCATACTCACCATCTTCCGCTTTGGAAAGCGTCTGTGAGCTATTTTCGGACGCGTTTGCGTTAACTTTCACCTTATAATAGCCTGACCTTGATTCGGACTGCCGCAGCATTACAGGCCGCAGATCAAGTCACGATGATTTATTCTAGTGTAGGCCGCATACCGTCTACGATCATCTCTCTCGTACACATTCGACACGCCACCGTCAAAGGCAGCATAGGATTGAAAAGATATGGAATATGAGGGCATTTGCCACAAGATGCGTACTGCCTTGGGCGATACGACGGAAAACAACCACGGCACGCTGGCTGCGACAGTGGAGTATCATTTGGTGCTGGGCAACTTTGATTGCCCACTAAATCCAAGCTTGGATCACGACATCGAGCTGGAATGGACTGGACGGATTTTTTGCCTATCGTGTGGCAACCAGACACCAAAGTCGTACTCTCAAGGTCACTGCTACAAATGCATGATCACCAAGGCATCTTGCGATATGTGCATGATGAAGCCAGAGACCTGCCACTATCATTTAGGCACCTGTCGCGAGGAGAGCTGGGCACATGATGTCTGCTTTCAGCCGCATATCGTTTATTTGGCCAATTCCTCTGCACCCAAGGTCGGTATTACCCGTATTACTCAGATGCCGACACGTTGGTTAGACCAAGGGGCTACACAAGCGCTACCGATCATGCAGGTCAATAGCCGTAGACTTTCCGGTCTGGTCGAAGTGATGCTGGCTCAGGATATCGCCGATAAGACCGATTGGCGCGCTCTGCTCAAAGCAGAGGCCGCACCGATTGACTTGCTGGCCATTCGCGATGAATTGCTGGCCAAGCATGAGGAAGAGCTCGCCCGACTGCAGCAACAGGCCCCCCATGAATTGGTTCTACTGGCCAACGAGCAGATCCGTGAATTTAGCTATCCGGTACATCACTATCCAGCCAAGGTGACTGCGCATAATTTTGATAAAAAACCACTGGTGCAGGGTCGGTTAAATGGCATCAAAGGGCAGTATCTACTGCTGGACACGGGTGTATTGAATCTACGCAAGTTTGGCGGCTATGAGCTTAAAGTGCGCTTATAACAACACGCTCAAGTAACAGACATTGAAAACGGTGCAACACATACTCACAGGGAATCATAGATCATGAACACAGCAATCAATCCAGATGATGCGCACGCGGTACACCCGACCATCTACCTGAAAGACTACCAGCCACCGGTCTATAGTGTGCATAGCATCGTGCTGCATATCAGTCTGTTTGAGAGTGCCACCATCGTGACCAGTACCTTGGATATGCAGCGTCTGAGTAGTGGCGATCTGGTCTTGTTGGGACGTGACTTAGAGTTGATCAGTATTCAGTTGGATGGCACCGAGCTGGATCCGAGTCAGTATGTGCTTGATCGTGAAAGTCTGACGATTCGCAATACACCCGATCAATGCACCATTCGTACCGAAGTGCGCATTCACCCCGAGAGCAATACCCAACTGGAGGGCTTGTATAAATCGGGCGGCATGTACTGCACTCAGAATGAGCCGGAAGGCTTTCGCAAGATTACCTTCTTTCCAGACCGGCCCGATGTACTATCGGTCTTTACCACCCGACTGGAAGCAGACAACCGCTATCCAACCTTATTGGCCAACGGTAATCTGATCGAATCCGGACTGATCGGCACCGATCGCCATTACACCGTCTGGCAAGACCCGACCAAGAAACCCAGCTATTTGTTCGCCTGTGTTGCTGGTGATCTGGCCGTACTCAAAGATACGTTTACCACGATGGAGGGGAAGACGGTTGCGCTGGAGCTGTATACCGAACAAAAAGATATCGATAAATGCCATGTCGCGATGCAAGCGCTCAAAGACTCAATGACGTGGGATGAAGAGCAGTACGGTCGTCCCTATGATCTCGACAACTACATGATTGTCGCGGTTAGCCAGTTCAATATGGGCGCGATGGAAAATAAAGGCCTGAATATCTTTAATACCGCCTGTGTCCTGTCTGATCCGTCTACGACCACCGACATTTCCAATCTATACGTCAAATCGACGATTGCCCATGAATACTTCCATAACTGGACGGGCAATCGAATTACCTGCCGTGACTGGTTTCAGCTGTGTCTAAAAGAAGGTTTTACCGTCTTTCGGGATCAAAGCTTCTCTGACACCTTGCAGTCACCTGCAGTGCAGCGGATCGACGATGTGTCGAGCCTGAAGTCAGCACAATTTGCCGAAGACGCAGGCCCACTGTCGCATCCGCCGCGTCCGGATCACTTTGTCGAGATCAATAATTTTTATACCGCCACCGTCTATGACAAAGGCGCAGAAATCGTACGGATGATGGCAACGCTGCTCGGCGAAGAAAAATTCCGACTGGGTACGGATGAGTATTTCCGCCGCCATGATGGCGAGGCAGTCACCGTGGAGGATTTGATCAGCAGTCTTAGTGATGGCTCCGGTATGGATTTGTGGAATTTCCTGCCGTGGTATAGCCAGCCAGGGACGCCCGTGGTCAGGGGTCAAGGCGTTTATGATCCAGCGACCAAACGCTATACATTGACCCTCTCCCAAGCCACACCCAAAAAGCCCAATTATCCCGCGCCGCAGCCCCTGCCAATTCCGGTCAAAATAGCATTGTTCGATCAACAAACGGGACAGCAATTGTTGCTAGATGCGCAAGGGGAGACCGAATGTGTACTCATGCTCAATCAAACCAAGCAAGTTTTTATTTTTGAGCAAATCAGCAGTCAACCGATTGTGTCATTGCTCCGTGATTTTTCGGCACCCGTTTTGTTAGATTTTGACTATCAAGACAGCGACCTGGCGTTCATGATGCAGTATGAAACCAATGGCTTTAACCAATGGCAGGCAGCACAGCAGTTGCTTGAACGCATCTTGCTGCAGGGTCATGACGCGCACGCATATCTAAAGGCGTTGCTAGTCACATTGCCTCAAGTGGCACAGAGCGACCCATTGCTCGCATCGCGCCTGTTGGATGTGCCCACCGAAGTCATGATCGCCAGTCGGATCGATAGTGAGTATGATCCGGTAGCCGTGCATACGGCGCGTGAAGCCTTGCTCAATGCGATTGCTGGCGAGCTCAAATCATTTTGGTCCTCAGTCTATGCCGCACTCCCAATCATCCCCTATGTAGACAGCAGTGAAGCAATGGGGCAGCGCGCCCTACGGAATGCCGTATTGGCCTTCGCCTGCCGTGCGGGTGTCGCCAATGCATTGACGCTGGCTAGCCTACAGTATGATGCAGCCGTGTGTATGACTGAGCGATTGGGGGCACTACGGCAGTTGGTCAACTATGACGCACCCGACCATGCGGCCAAGTTATTGGATTTTTATCAGCGCTTTGAGCATGAGGCGCTGGCGATAGACCTGTGGTTTGGCGTACAGGCCAGCAAACCGACAGCCACGGTAGACGAAATCATACAGCTCACTCAGCACCCGAAATTTGACCTCAGCACCCCAAATCGAATTCGTTCGGTGACGAGTAACTTCTCAGCCAACCCGGTTGCACTCTGGTCAATTGGCGGCGCGCAATTCTATGCCCAGTTTGCCAAGACTTTAGATGGCCAAAACCCCATCCTCGGTTCGCGTTTGCTGCAGTTTTTATCGCGCTGGTACACGCTCAAAGAACCGCTCCGCAGTCAGGTCAAAGCCGTGATCGATAGCCTGCAAGGTCAAGTGAAGTCCAGTAGCGTGGTCGAGACCTTAGGAAATTTACAGCGCGCAGGCTAGGCGCGTAGTTAGCAAAAAAAGGGCGATACGGCATCACTGCCATATCGCCCTTTTTGCTGACTTTATTTTGGATTGAGCTTGCTGATCAGATTGCCGATATCGTCGTCGGTATGACTTTTTTCCTCGGTAATGCTGTTAGCATTATTATTTAAATAACTGATGCGATGCAGATTTGCATCACGATCACAGTTTAAATGTCCGATTTCAACATCCAGTTCTTTAGCCGATAACGCATGGATATCATTGTCGCTATCGACCTGACCACATGTTTTTTGTTTGGATGAGATCCACTGAGCTTGAGATTTTTTCCACGTGGCCTGCGCGTCTTTACGCACGACTTTGTTTAAATACGTCCAGGCTGTCATCAGCGTATGGGTCGACGCTTCATGCTCAATTTTAGCTTGCTGGTATTTGCTTAGCGCTATGGGGCGCTGGTCGTCCGGCGCAACCGCTGCAGTGATCGCTGGCGTAGAGAGAGGCACGGGCTCTGCCGTCACGATAGGAGGGGTTTGTTCTGGAGCCACGGACACTTGCGCGGGTAGGAGAGCTGGCACCCTCGCTGCGGCTTTCACTTTCAGCGGCTCAGAGGGCGTGGCGTCTTCCTCAAACAGACTCATCAAACCAAACCCGACACAGAGGGTAATGAACAGCGCTGCTAATCCAAGGATGAAGGCAGTCGGATTATTGCTGGTCTTGGCAG
>JASLJP010000159.1 GCA_030152425.1 Aquirhabdus sp. | reverse complement strand
GAAAGAAGCGTTCGGTGACTTTGGGCTTTTCGGCGTCTGGGATGCCGGGGCCGTTGTCGGCGATGGTGATCTGTACACTGTCGTTGGACAGGCTCAGCACGTCGACATTGATGCGGCCATGCTGACCGACGTATTTCAGCGCGTTGTCCATCAGGTTGCTGACCGCCTGTGCCAGCAGCACGGGGTCGCCCAAGATCGGCGCTGCGCCGCTGTGGGTGTACAGCAGCTCGATGTCGTTGACCTCGGTCACCGGCAGGTAAAAATCCACCGCGTCGGCGACGATCTTGACGGCATCAACCAGCACAAAGCCTGAGCGGCGTAGTCCGGCGTCGATCTCGGCGAGGCGCAGCAGGGCATTAAAGATGCGGATCACCCGATCGACATCGGCGACGGCGGCATCTACTTCGGCAAAGGTTTCTGCAGGTTCCGGCTGGGTCAGGGCGAGGACTTCGAGCCGGGAGCGTAGCTCGGCCAGTGGCGTGCGCAGGTCGTGGGCGATGGTATTGGACACATTGCGGATACCGTGGATCAGTTGCTCGATCTGGTCGAGCAGGTGATTGATGGTGATGCTCAGGGTATCCAGCTCGTCGCCGCTGGAGCGGGTTTTTAAGCGATGACCGAGGTCGCCTTGTACGATGGCCGACACGGTCTGGTCGATGCCTTGAATCCGAAACATCAGTGCACGGCGGATCAGCAGCCCGCCCAGTACGCCGTCGATGATCAGGATCAGCACCGCACCCGCCAGCCCATACCAAAAGCGAGTTTCCAGCGGCGCATAGCGTGAGCGATCACGGCCGACCAGCAGGTTATAGCCATTGGGCAGGGTCGAGCGCACCACGACCACTTGTGCAGGTTTGCCGCTCAGGTGCATGGGGATGGTATATACCCCCGCTTGGTCGGCGACATCGCTCGGCCATGTCGGCACATTGCCCGCGAGCACTCTTTTCTGGGCATCAGCCAGTACGATGACCCGCTCACCGGGGATCTGCATGCCCACGCGGATATTGATAAAGTCGATCAACTGCGCGGCGCCGCCACGTTCAAATACGGCATTAAAGCGCTGGGTGTCGGCCTGCAGCAGCTCCGCCCGCCCGTCGTTGATGGTCACGCGCCAGGCATACCACAGCGGCGTGGCAAACATGGCCAAAGCGAGGATGCCGAGAAAGACATAGCCGACCGCTAGAAAGAAGGCCGAGGAGCGGATCAGTTTGGTCAGCGGCTTAGGCGTCGGTTTAGTCATTGGCGGTCAACATATAGCCCGCATTGCGCACGGTACGCAGCAGTGGACGTTCAAAGTCATGGTCGATGCGCTGGCGCAGTTTGCTGATGTGCACGTCGATCACATTGGTCTGGGGGTCGAAATGATACTCCCAGACGTTTTCGATCATCATGGTGCGGGTCACCACTTGGTCGGCGTGACGCATCAGGTATTCCAGCAGTTTAAACTCACGTGGCTGTAGGACGATACTGCGCGACCCCCGCGTCACTTTGCGCGACAGCAGGTCCATATGCAGGTCACCGACCGTCAGTTGGGTCGCTTTGGGGTTGGTGTGGGCGCGGCGGGCGAGGGCATCGAGGCGTGCCAGCAGCTCGCCAAAGGCAAACGGCTTGGTCAGGTAGTCATCACCGCCGCTTTGCAGGCCGCGGATACGCTCATCGACATCGGACAGCGCGCTCAAGATCAGGATCGGCGTGCGCACACCCGCACTGCGTAGCGTTTCGATGATCACCAGCCCGTCGACATTGTCCGGTAGCATCCGATCCATGATGATCACGTCAAACGCCGTGCTGGCCGCCAAAAACATGCCGTCTCGGCCATTATCGGCGTGATCGACGGTATGCCCGGCTTCCTGCAGTCCTTTGACCACAAATTGGGCAACGCGTTCGTTGTCTTCGACCAGCAATACTTTCATATCCGACCTATTCCTCAATGCAAGACGTGCTTGACCGTGATCAGCCTAGAGGCTGTGGCGGCCAGAGTCAACGCGTGGTTGATGCTCATGGCGCGAGCGCCGCCTGTTCCTTGCGTGCTTGCCGCGCCGCGCGGCGCTGAGCCAGCCGCAGGCTAAAGCGATCTAAGTAAAGATAGACCACCGGGGTGGTAAACAGGGTCAGCATTTGGCTGAGCAGTAGTCCACCGACCATGGTGTAGCCCAGCGGCTGGCGCAGCTCCGAGCCGGTGCCGGTCATCAGCATCAGCGGCAGTGCGGCCAGCAGCGCCGCCATGGTGGTCATCATGATCGGGCGAAAACGCATCAGGCAGGCCTGGCGAATCGAGGCTTCCGGGCTGAGGTGCTGCTCCCGCTCGGCCTGTATGGCAAAGTCGACCATCATGATGCCGTTTTTCTTGACGATACCGATCAGCAGGATGATACCGATCAGCGCGATCACCGACAGCTCAAAGTTAAACAGGATCAGCATCAGCAGTGCACCCGCACCTGCCGAGGGTAGGGTCGAGAGGATGGTCAGCGGATGGATATAGCTCTCGTACAGCACGCCCAAGATCAGATACACCACCACCAAGGCGGCAAGGATCAGATATGGCTGGCTTTTGAGCGAGGCTTGAAATGCCTGTGCAGTGCCTTGGAATGTTCCAGCCACTGTGCTTGGCATCCCGATCTTGCTGGCCGTGGCGTTGATGGCGTCGACTGCCTGACCCAGTGCGATATTGGGCGCGAGGTTAAACGACAGCGTCACCGCGGGGAACTGTCCCTGATGGTTGACCGACAGGAATGCTACCCGCTGGGTGTCAAATTTGGCAAAGGACGACAGCGGCACTGGGTCGCCGGTCAGCGGGGAGGTGATATACAGTTTATTCAGGGTGTTGGGGTCGGCCTGCAGCTTGGGCGTGACTTCCAGAATCACCTTGTAGCTGTTGAGCTGGGTGAAATACTGGCCGACTTGGCGCTGGCCAAAGGCATCGTATAGCGTCTGGTCGATCAGCGCTGGCTGGATGCCGAAGCGCGCTGCCTGATCGCGGTCGATGGTCAGCGCCAGCATGGCGCTATTGGTTTGCTGGTCGGAGGCGACATCGCGCAGTTCGGGCAGTTTCTGCAGTGCAGTGAGTAGCTTGGGCGCCCATTCGTTCAGTTCTTCGAGATTGGCGTCCTGAATGGTGTACTGGTATTGGGTGCGCGACAGACGGCCGCCGACGTTGAGGTCTTGTGAGGCCTGCAGATACAGCGTGACGCCCGGCACTTTGGCCAGCTCTTTACGCAGCCGCGCGATGATCTCGTCGGCCGAGGCGTCGCGCTCTTCGCGCGGTTTGAGACCGATATTGACCATACCGTTATTCAGCGGCCGCGTCCCGCCGACCGAGGCGCTCCAACCCGCGATGTCGGGGTCTTTGGCGATCACATCGGTGAGTTTGTGCTGCAGGCGCACCATCTCGTCAAACGACACATCCTGCGCTGCATCCGAGATCCCGGCGAGGATGCCGGTGTCTTGCTGTGGAAAAAAACCTTTGGGGATCGCCATATACAGCAGCACCGTGCTGAGCAGGGTCAGGATAAACACGATCATGGTCTTGCCCTGATGGCGCAGCACCGCATCCAAGGCGCGGGTATAGGCGGCCAGCAGTTTGTCAAACAGGCCTTCGATATACAGGTAGACCTTGCCGTGTTTGGCATGTTTTTCATCGCGCAGGAAGCGCGCGCACATCATCGGCGTCAGGGTCAGAGAGACCAAGGCAGAGACGGCAATGGTCATGGTCACGGTGACGGCAAACTCACGAAACAGCCGCCCGATAATGCCGCTCATGAGCAGCAAGGGTATAAACACGGCAACCAGTGAAATACTGATGGTGAGGATGGTAAAGCCGATCTCTTTCGAGCCTTTGAGCGCCGCTTCCTTGGGACTTAAACCTTCCTCGATATGGCGGTGGATGTTTTCCAGCATGACGATGGCATCGTCGACCACAAACCCGACCGCGATGGTCAGCCCCATCAGCGACAGATTGTCGAGGCTATAGCCGACGGCATACATCAGCGCCGCTGTGCCGAGCAGTGCCAGCGGCACGGTCACAGCCGGGATGATCGTCGCCCAAAAGGTGCGTAAAAATAAAAAGATGACCATGATGACCAAAAACACAGTCAGTACCAAGGTGTACTGCACTTCGTGCACCGAGGCTTTGATGGTGGTGGTACGGTCGATGATTTTATCCAGCTTGAGCGAGGCGGGCGCAGCCTCCATCAGCGGTGGAATGGCTTTTTCGATGGTTTTGACCGTGTCTAGAATATTAAAGCCGGGCTGCTTAAACACCTGCAGCGTGATGCCGGGTTTGCCGTTTTGCCATGCGGCCAGTTGGTTGTTTTCCGCCGCATCGACCGCGATGCCGATATCGCGGATACGGATCGGCGCACCGCCTTTATAGGCGATGATCACGTCGTTCCACGGGGCGGCTTTTTGCAGTTGGTCGTTGTTATAGATGGCAAAGTTGCGTGTGCTGCCATTGATCGCGCCTTTGGGGGCATTCACGCTGGCGGTGGTGATGATGTTGGCCACATCTTCGAGCTGCAGTCCGGTCGCGGCCAGTTTGATCGGATCGACTTGCACGCGGATAGCCGGTTTCTGCTGCCCGCCGAGACTGACCTGTGCAACGCCTTTGAGTTGCGATAGTCGTTGGGCGATTACGGTTTCGGCATAGTCATCCACCTCGGTCAGTGGCAGCACATCGGAGTGGACACTATAGGTCAGGATCGGTGCATCGGCCGGATTGACCTTACGATAGGACGGCGGTGCGGGCAGGTTCTTCGGCAGTTGGCCGGTCGCAGCCGAGATCGCCGATTGGACGTCTTGCGCTGCCGCGTCGATGTTGCGGTCGAGGTCAAACTGCAGCGTGACCTGCGTGGTGCCCAGCACACTGGTCGAGGTCATCTGACTGACGCCCGGAATATCGGAAAATTGGGTCTCCAGCGGCGCCGCCACGGACGATGCCATGGTCTCGGGGCTCGCACCCGACAGCCGCGCCGTGACCACGATGGTGGGAAAGTCCACCTGCGGCAGCGGTGCGACCGGCAGCAGCGGATAGGCCACCAGACCGATCAGGAAGATCCCCGCCATGAGGAGCGAGGTGGCGATGGGGCGATGGATAAACGGCGCGGAGATATTCATGGCGCAGTCTCTCTGGTCGCGGCCTGCTCCGTGTGACTGGCGGGGGATTGGTGCGCGTGAATTTTGACCGTTGCACCCGGTTGCAGGCGGTAGTGGTTGCTGGTCACCACCTGCTCACCCTCGCTTAGCCCGCGATCAACGACCATGAATTTACCGTTGTCGGTGCTGGTTTGGATCGGACGCGCCTCGACGGTCGAGTCCGCTTTGACCACATAAGCAAACAACCCCTCTGGGCCGCGCTGGGCGGCACTATCTGGGATGGTCAGGGCCTGTTTATGGACCTGAAGCAGCAGGCGGGCGTTGATGAACTGCCCCGGCCAGAGCTGCAGTGTGCTGTTGGGAAAGCTCGCTTTGAGCTTGATGGTGCCGGTGGCTTGGTTGATCTGGTTGTCCACCAGTGTCACGCTGCCCTGATCCAGGGTCTGTGTGCCATCGCGTGACAGAGCCGCGACTTTGACCGTCCCGCTGGCCAAGGCTTGGTTGACCTGTGGCAGCGACTCTTCGGGCAGGGTAAAGATCAGCGAGATGGGCTGGAGCTGAGTCACCACCACGATGCCGCTGGTGTCACTGCTATGCACGATATTGCCGACATCGACCAAGCGGATCCCGGTACGGCCACTGATCGGCGAGCGGATGGTGGTGTAGTCGGCTTGGGTTTGGGCATTGTCCACGGCGGCTTGGTCGGCCTGTACCTGCGCCGCCAGTCCGGCCACCACCGCACGCTGGGCATCCAGCGTTTGCTTGCTGGCCAGTTGTTGCGGCTCTAAGACCAGATAGCGCGCCAGATCCCGCTTGGCGTTGGCCAGCGCCGCTTCGTCTTTGGCTTTGTTGGCGCGTGCCAAGGCAAGGGCGGCTTGGTTGGGGCGCGGGTCGATCTGTGCCAGCACGTCGCCGCTCCGCACGGTCTGCCCTTCGGTAAAGGCGATCTTTTGCAGTTGACCATCGACGCGTGTACCGACCGTCACGGTATTAAAAGCCTGCACCGTGCCCAGTCCTTCCAGATACTGGGGCATATCGAGGCGGCTGACCTTGGCGGTCTCGACCGTCACGATCTTCGGCTTGCCCGAGTCTGCTTTGGCGGCTTTGCTGTGTACACCGCTGCCATACCACAGCACACTGCCGATCACCACGGCAGATACGCCGATGAGGACGATGCGGGTGCGCTTGGGGTGCGGTGCAGTCTGTGGATGCTGTGGAGTCGTCGGGTCGGTCATGGGGTGTATCCTAAACGGGTCGGGGCGACATCAGAGGTGCGGGTCGGCTGTGGTTGCTGCCAGCCGCCGCCCAAGGCGTTATACAGCGACAGCAGCGCTTGTAGATGGGTCAGTTTGACCTGAGCCAGTTGATCTTCGGCGCTAAACACGGCTTGTTGCGTGGTCAGCACGGTCAGGATATTGACCGTGCCAGCACGCAGTTGGGTCTGGGCGAGGCCATAGGCGCGGCGCGCTTTATCCAGCGCGGCCTGCTGGCGCGCTTGCTGTTCGGCGCTTTGCTGCACGGCCACCAGTGCATCTTCGACATTGGCATAGGCGCTGATCACTGCTTTGTGATAGTTGGCCAGTAGCTCGGCATAGCGCGCCTTGCTGTAGTCGACCTGACCTTGGATCGCACCGGCGGCAAAGATCGGCTGGGTCAGTCCGGCCGCCAGATTAAACACGCGATTGGCTGGGCTGAGGGCACTGGCCAACGTGCCGCTGACAAAGCCACCGCTGGCCGTGAGGCCGATGCTGGGAAAATACGCCGCGCGGGCGACGGTGATATTGGCATTGGCCGCGATGAGTTCGGCCTCACTGCGGGCGACATCGGGTCGCCGTGTCAGTAGCTCGGAGGGCAGACCCGCGCCCACCACCGGTGTGGATAAACCCTGCAGGCCGCTGCCGTGGATGTTGATGGCCTCGGGCAGTTGTCCGGTCAGGATCGCCAGCGCATCACAGAGCTGACGTTGCTGCAGCTTCAGCGGGGGAATCGTGGCATAGAGTGTCGCAACGGCGGTTTCCTGCTGGGCGGTGTCCAAGGCAGTAGCGATGCCTACCCGTTGCTGCGTTTGCAGGCCGTTTAAGATCGTTTGCGCATTGTCGAGGTTGCGTTCGGCGATGGCGATGCGATCTTGCAGTGCCAGCGCTTGGAGGTAGGTACTGACCACGCTGCTCACCACCGCCAGTTCGATCGTGGCACGGTCATAGCGGCTGGCGTGGGCGCTGGACACGGCGGCGGCACGCGCGGCGCGATTTTTGCCCCAAAAGTCGATCTCATAGCTGGCCGACAGCAGCGGACTGTACTGACTGCGGGTTTGCATCCCGCCACCGGATGCCGCTGCACGGCCATGGCTGGCGGTTATCCCCAGATCGACCTGCGGCAGTAGACTGGCACCCGCGATCCGCGCGGTGGCATCGGCCTGTTCCACGCGCGCCATCGCTGCACCCAGATCGTCGTTGCCGCGCAAGGCTTGCTCGATCAGTGACGTCAGCTCAGGCGAGCCAAAGCCTTGCCACCACTGTGCGCTGGGGCGTGCAGCCGTGCTGTGATCGGCAGCCGTCAGCCATGCGCTCGGGGTCGGGGTGCTGGGACGGACATAGGCGGGACCGATACTGCAGGCCGTCAGCGCACAGAGCGCAGGCAGGAGCAGCACGGGGGCACAGAGACGTGGATTCCACCCAGTGGGGCTGGGTTTGTTTTTCCGGACAGACATGGCAAGTCTAAGCATCACAATACAGTGACGCTATGATACGCGGCGGCGGTTATACGCTGGGCTGGGTTAATTATTAAATGTTGTTCATAAATGCACACTTCTGCGCACTGGGCAGCGGTTTGCATACGTCATTGCCCTTTACATTGCGCGATCATTCCAGCTACAGTCAGGATCACATAGCGCGGTAGAGAAAGGGTTGGATGATGGCACTGTTGATCTGTAGTGAGTGTGAGGGCAAGGTCAGTAGTTTGGCCGCCAGTTGCCCGCATTGTGGCGCGCCGGTGCCCAAGGTCGGCGTAGACCCCACCCCAGCCCCTGCTGTCCGTGCCACTCCTGATATCAGCCCGGCACCGCGCCCAGCGCCGGCTCAACCGCCGCTCGATCGCCCGATCCCCAGCGAGACCGTCGGTGCCGCGCAGAGCGCCAGTGCGCGTGCCGCCACTGAGCCTACCGCGGTCAAGGCCGGATCTGCGACCAAGCAGCCGCTGCCCCTGAATGTGCCGCTACGCACCTATCGCAGCCCCAAGCGTGCGGTCAGTGTGCCCTTGCTGCTTGGTATCCTATTTTTACCGTTTATTTTTGCGTGGTTTCTGCTGCAAAAAGGCTATTCGACCGTTTCACGTGTGGCGGGCTTTGCATGGCTGTTGTTTGTGGTGTTTATTGTCTGGGGCTTGCTGCGACTGGCCTCCGATCTGTTTTGGAACTCGCCGGCCGATCCAAATCTAGCCGCCAATGGCACGACCACCACCCAGATCATCGACCCGAACCAAGTGCCGGTCACCCAGCAGCCGCTGCGTCCGCTCGTCCTGCCCAGCGCGCAGCCACAAAACAATGTCAACCTGACACCGCAGCAGCCGCAAGATTTTAACAATCAACAGTTCCAAGGCGCGCAAGATCCGGTGCAGTTCAATACCTCACCGCCGCCGCAGTCCATCAACAATGCCGCTGATGCGGCGGCCAATTCCAGCACACCGGATCCGGTCAATCCGTTTAACGATACCCGTCCGATCCACCGCGACGAGTCCCCTGTGACCCAATAAGGGGGCTGCGCCATAAAAAAAGCCCTCGCGGACGAATCGGCGAGGGCTTTGTTATGGCGATCTGGAGCGCTTAGTCGTCCAGATGGGCGAAACGAACCAGATTGGACAGGTGTACATTGCGCTTGGCGGCTTTTTTGTACATCAGGATGATCTTGCCGACTTGCTGCACGACTTCCGCACCGCTGACCGAGATCACGCTGTCGATCAGGGCTTGGCGCAGTTCGCGATCTTCACCGGCGACTTTGACCTTGATCAGTTCATGATCGGCCAGCGCGCGGTGCAGCTCTTCGATCACGCCATCAGACAGGCCGTGGTTGCCCAGCATCACGATCGGGCTCAGCTCGTGACCGATGCGGCGCAGGCTTTTACGTTCTTGGGTGGATAGTGTGGTCATAGCAAAACCTTAAGTGACTATTGATCTACAATCAAAGCGGGTAAAAACAGGCGCAAGTCACCGGATCGGTGGGACTGCGACGCAAGAATATAAAACTTGGCTCTATTGTAGCCGAAAAAGCAGGGTAAAATGACCATAAACAGGATAGATGGTCACAACAATCAGGCAACCGCCGCACTTTTGGCATAAAATAGCCCATCCATCATATAGACCCGCGTCTCGGGCTGCGCCGTGCGCCCCGATGCCACCCCCGATTAAAAGTATCAGCGTCACGCACCACACCGTTTTTAAAACGCATCTTAAGATTTTGTTACAACGTATATATTTATCGAATTGCACGCGTCGACGCGTCACCCTATCTGGATTGGAACACTGCACATGGCCACCCGTATCACCAACCAAAAACTTTCGAAAAGCAGTAAGGCGTGGATGCAGGAGCATCTCGACGACTTCTACGTCAAGCAAGCGCACAAAGATGGCTATCGTGCACGTGCCGCGTACAAGCTGCTTGAGATCAATGATAAATATAGGATTATTCGATCCGGAATGACTGTGGTTGATCTGGGCTCGGCGCCGGGGAGCTGGTCACAGATCGCCGCCAAGCTCACGGGCGATCACGGCTTGGTCATCGCCACCGATATTTTAGAAATGGATAATCTGGCCGATGTGACCTTCATCCAAGGTGACTTTCGCGAAGAGGCCGTCTTTAATCAATTACTCGATGTGTTAAATGGGCGACGAGTGGACGTTGTAATTTCCGATATGGCACCCAATACATCAGGTAATAGCGCAGTCGATCAACCCCGCATGATGTATCTGTGCGATCTTGCGCTCGACTTTGCCAACAAGGTGCTGGATGAACGCGGCAGTTTTTTGGTCAAGGTGTTTCAGGGCGAAGGCTTTGATGAGTACCGCAAGTCGATCATGAGTGAGTTTAGTGTCATCAAGTCCGTGAAGCCCAAAGCCTCGCGGCCGCGCTCGCCCGAAGTCTATTTGCTGGCGCAAGGTCGTAAGCTGACCGCTGCGGCTGCGGATCTCTCTGATGGCGCTGACCACTAGATTGGGCACTCGATGCGTACAAAACATGACAAAACCGTCATTCGCGTCGATCAAATGCTGTTGTTGCAGAGTTGTAATCGCGCTAATGTAAGTGGTGCGAAGTTTGCTTTGAACGTAGAGAAATAT
>JASLJP010000117.1 GCA_030152425.1 Aquirhabdus sp. | reverse complement strand
GTCGAACGTCTAGAAGAAGTCCTGCGTGAGCTGGAAGACCCCGCGATCTGGAATGATGCCCCGCGCGCCCAAGGCATGGCCAAAGAAAAAGGTGAACTCGAAGGCGTGGTCAACGTTTTGATCGGCCTCACCACACGTGTCGATGATGCGCAAGCGATGCTGGATCTGGCCGTTGAAGCCGACGAAGAAGAGCTGCTGGCGGATGTGACCGCCGAGCTGGATGTGGCTGAAGCCGAAGTCGGCAAGCTGGAGTTCCGCCGCATGTTTGGCGGAGAGGCCGATGGCTGCAACTGTTTTGTCGATATTCAATCCGGCTCCGGCGGTACCGAAGCGCAGGATTGGGCGTCGATGCTGCTGCGCATGTACCTGCGCTGGATCGAGCGTCATGGTTTTAAAGCAGAACTGATGGAAGTCTCCGACGGCGAAGTCGCGGGCATCAAGAGCGCCACCATTCGTGTCGAGGGTGAGTATGCCTTTGGCTGGTTGCGTACCGAAACCGGCGTCCACCGTCTGGTGCGCAAGTCGCCATATGACTCGGGCAACCGCCGTCATACCTCGTTCTCGTCGGTGTTTGTCTCGCCTGAAGTCGATGATAATATTGAGATTGATATCAATCCTGCTGATGTGCGTACCGATACCTACCGTGCATCGGGTGCCGGTGGTCAGCACATAAATAAAACCGACTCCGCCGTGCGTCTGACCCACGTCCCGACCAATACCGTCGTGGCGTGCCAGAATGAGCGTAGCCAACACGCCAACCGTGACCGTGCATGGAAGATGCTGCGCGCCAAGCTGTATGAGCTGGAGCTGCAAAAACGCAGCGAGGCGCAGCAAGCGCTGGAAGCCACCAAGTCCGATATCGGCTGGGGCAGTCAGATCCGCTCCTATGTGCTAGATGACTCGCGCATCAAAGACCTGCGCACCAGTGTCGAAACCTCCAACACTGGCGCAGTGCTCGATGGCGACCTCGATAAGTTTATCGAAGCCAGCCTGAAGATGGGGCTATAAGAAAACAGTTCACCGTGGCATCATCGGATGACACGGTGAATGATTGGTCGGGGAGAGCAGGTTTGGTGCCGTTTTGGTATACGCTATTACTTGCGCTCATCGCGCCGCTGTATCGGCTGCGCGTCTACCTGCGTTCGCGCGAGGAGCCTGACTATCGTCTCGAAGTCTGCCAGCGCTTTGGCCCTCTGCCAGCGCCTCGTTTATCTCCGCAGTTTGGATCACCCATCTGGGTGCATGCGGTCTCGGTCGGTGAGACCAATGCCGCCCGTCCGCTGATTCAACATCTACTCACGCAAGGTTTGGCGGTCGTGGTGACCAATACTACCCGCACGGGTGCAGCCCGTGTGCAGGAGCTGTTTGCCGATCGCATAGCGGCACAGCAGCTCGAACAGCATTTCTTACCGCTCGACACCCAGCCGCTGATGACGGCATTTATCGCGTTGCACCAGCCACGTGCCCTGCTGATGATCGAGACCGAGATCTGGCCCAATCTACTGGCGCTGACTGCCAAGCAAAATATCCCTTCAATCCTGATCAATGCCCGGCTGTCCGCACGTTCCGCCCAAGGTTATGCGCGTTTTGCCGGGCTGACTCATCCGATGTTGCAACATATCAGCCTGATCGCCGCACAAGATCCAGACACGGCGGATCGCTTTGTCGCACTGGGTAGCCCAGCGGATCGCGTGGTGGTCACAGGCAGCTTAAAGTTTGACCTGACTGCGCCCGCCTCCGCGCTGACACTTGCCCAAGCGTTACGCGCGAAATGGCCGCTGACAGGTCGTCGTATCGTGGTCGCTGCCAGCACCCATGAGCCAGAAGAAGCCCAGATTCTTGCTCAGTTTAGGCTGCTGCATGCCGCCCACCCCGAGTGCCTGCTGATCCTCGTCCCGCGTCATCCGCAGCGCTTTGAACGCGTTGCTGAGTTGATTAAAGCGCAGGGTTTTCAGTGCGTGCGTCGTTCGTTGGGACAAGCCATCGGTACGGATACGGCCGTCTACTTTGCCGACAGTATGGGTGAACTTTGGACATGGTATAGTCTGGCCGAAGCCGCCTTTGTCGGTGGTTCGCTCTCTCAAAATGGTGGACATAACCCACTCGAGCCAGCCAGCCTCGGTATCCCCGTGGTGATGGGGCCGCATACCTTTAACTTTGCCCAGATCGTTGATCAGCTCAAGGCGGCAGGCGCGTTGGTACAGGTCGAAGACGTGGCTGGTGTGGCGCAGGTGTGGGCGGGTTGGCTTGATGATGAGACCCGTCGCAAAACTGCCACCGCTGCCGCCCTACGCGTGCTGACCGCCAACCAAGGCGCACTGCAGCGCCAGCTCGACCTTGTGGATAAACTGATCGCATCATGAATTTATTGTTATTAGAACCAGCCGACATCGTCGACGATCATGCAACGGTCTCAGATCCGCGCCGGTTAAAGCATATCCATGAGACGCTGGCGTTGACTGTGGGTGATAGTATCAAGGTCGGCGTACGCGGCGGGCTAAAGGGCAGTGCACAGGTCGCGGCGCTCGATACAGGGTCGGTCTCCTTCTCGCATATCACCTTAGATACGCCGCCACCGGCCAAGAGCCCGCTGACCCTGATCCTCGCCTTACCGCGCCCCATCGCCCTGCGTCGCATGATCATGGATATCGTCACCTTAGGCGTCGAGCATCTGATCCTGCTGAATAGCAACCGGGTGGAAAAAAGCTACTGGCAGAGTCAGGTGTTTGGTGAGCTGGACAATTTAGTGCTACTGGGGCTGGAGCAGGCGGGCGATACGATGCCGCCGATGATTACGCTGCAAAAAAGATTTAAGCCTTTTGTTGAGGATGAGTTGCCAGCACTCGCGGCTGGGAAAACTGCCATCGTCGCGCATCCGTATGCGACTCAATCCGCCCCACTCGGGCTGACCACGCCGACTTTGCTGGTGGTCGGCGCAGAGGGCGGTTTTATCCCCTATGAGATTGATCTGCTGGAAAAGGCGGGCTGTCAGTCGGTGAGCCTCG
>JASLJP010000108.1 GCA_030152425.1 Aquirhabdus sp. | reverse complement strand
ACCAGCAGATGGGGTCGTCCTGATTAAACCATGGAAAGATGCCCGCATGATAGGCAGCAAGGATCGTGGCGGGTTCGAGATCCGCACCCACGGCAACCAGCCCTTCGCCCTCGGGATCAGCCTCGGCTGGCGCGGGGAATTGCCACAGGGCAGGGGGGAGGCGAGTCGCGCCCATAGCCATGCTGTATAGTCATCCTTGAGAATGTGTACTGCGTCACAGGCAGAAAAAACAAAACAATCAGAAACTGACAAAAAACGTCACATAGGGTCACGTCCAGCATCTCGCTACCTGCCGGTAAAATGCTGCAGGGTGCAGCGGATTGACCGGAGGTGGCGGAGATTTGTAACCAACTGCCCGATATTGTCGTTGGATCACCGTAACGTTTTACAGTCCGTCGAGGAAGCGCTCAGCATCGAGTGCCGCCATACAGCCTGAACCCGCGGAAGTAATGGCCTGACGATAAATGTGGTCGGCCACGTCGCCAGCGGCAAAAACACCCGGGATGCTGGTCTGGGTAGCATTGCCCTCAATCCCACTTTTGACCACGATATAGCCGTTATTCAGCGTCAGTTGGCCTTCAAACATGCCGGTATTCGGCTTGTGGCCAATGGCGATAAACACGCCTTGTACCGCGACATCTTTGGCGCTCCCGTCCAGCGTGCTTTTGAGGCGTACGGCATTGACACCGGCATCATCTCCCAAGACTTCATCGACCTGATTGTTCCACAGGATCGAAATCTTGCCTTCTTTTTCACGCTCAAACAAATGGTCCTGCAGGATTTTTTCCGATTTTACTTTGTCGCGACGATGGACCAAGGTCACATGGCTGGCAATGTTGGCCAGATAGAGCGCTTCTTCAACCGCGGTGTTGCCGCCGCCGACGACCATGACCGGCTGGTCTTTATAGAAGAAACCGTCACAGGTCGCGCATGCGCTCACGCCACGGCCGGCATAGGCCTGTTCGGACTCAAGCCCGAGGTATTGTGCGGTTGCACCGGTGGCGATGATTAAAGCATCGCAGGTGAACTCTTCCATATCGCCCTTAAGATGAAATGGACGTTTGGACAGGTCGACTTCGTTGATATGGTCATACACGATCTCAGTACCATAGCGTTCGGCGTGCTCTTGCATACGCTCCATCAGCCCGTTACCGGTCAGACCATGCGGGTCACCCGGCCAGTTGTCGACTTCGATGGTGGTGGTCAACTGACCGCCGATCTGCATACCGGCAACCAAGACCGGCTTCAGGTTGGCGCGTGCCGCATAAACCGCTGCGGCATAGCCTGCGGGGCCTGAGCCGAGAATGAGGAGGCGGACATGACGTGTTTTGACAGCGCTGTTCATAAAAATCCTTGAATCTGTAGTGAGTCTGGTGGAGCTGGTGCCGAGTTTGAGTCAGGTGCTGTGATTCATCGCAGACATTGATTATACGGTAGGACGAAGGCGGCAGTGCGCCGCTTGAGCGCCGTAGTCACCAAAAACCATCAATTTGATTTGCCGTCATCTCTCACTCATCGGGCTACAGTCTAGAGCACATGCTGCATAACAGCGCTTGAACACCAGTCGCGAATACATCATTGATGGGGGAGGTTGTTTCTGATTTAAAGCATGATAAACAACATTTTTAGATCACACTGCGTGATTCGACCAATCAGTATTGAGGCATCCAATCCTGCGGTGCAAGGGCCAGGGTCGTCGATGCTGCGGCTTAGTTGGCGCGTGAAGTCGGCAGCGGTGCGGTAGCGCTACTGCCTTGTTGTTCGATCCGTTTTAGGGTGGCGATGTCACGGTTAAACTGTTGTTCAGTTGCCTCACGTTTGGCTTTGAGCGCGGCGATGTTGCTTTCGGATTGGGCGAGCATGGTACGACTGCGTGTGAGCTGCGTGTGTAGTGCAGGGGGGACGGGGTTGCCTTGGCGTTCAAAACCTGCCGCTCTGGTGATGTAGCCATTTAAAGTCGTGCTGAGACCTTCGGATTGCTGTTCGCTGCGCTTAATCTGCGAATCCAAGTCGCCCAGCTCCCGATCGCGCTGGGTCGCCGCGCGGCTCGAAGAAACATAGGTTTCAATGAGATGGCGGTCAGCGATACGACGTTCGATGGCTTGAGCGCGCAGATGTTCTTCTTGGGCGTATTTGGAGGTGGAAAATGGCGGAACATGGCGCAACACATTCAGCGTGCTGTCGAGGACATCATAGCCATGCAGCATGTGTTGTTCACTGACCGAGCCGCTGATCATCGGCACGCCGCGATCATCATAGTAGCGATACCAGCGTTTGTTTTGGTTCGGCGCAGCCTCGGCGTAGCTGGACACCAAGGCGATGGTGAGGACACACAGGCTCGCCAGTAAAGCACGTGGTGCCTGCCCTAGACCAAGGTGGCGCAAAAATTGCATTGCAGGATGGGGCTTGATGGACAACGCCGCGACCGTCTGCCAAATACGCATGAAAAAGAATTGAATCTGTGACGCCTTTCGCATAATGTTGCGTTGTGTAACGGGTTTTGGCGTGGTAGACATAGCTTGCGTTCCCATCCTGGTGCTGTCGTTATAATAGAATGTCTGATGATGATTATGCAGCTTCTTTGGACAGAATGGAATCGTGAACAAGTTGCTGTTTGTTCATTAAATAGCGCTTAATTACACAAAACTGACATCTGGCTTTTCTCATTTGGGAGAAATGCAAATAAAAATAGCTTAAACACTAGTTTACTATCGCCGAACGTTTTATGCTAACGCGAGTAGCCATTTGCATTACAGAGCGGCCGTTGTTACGGGCGTCGCATTGGCAACCATTTTGCATTGATGTACCGCAAGATGTATTCATAATGAACGATTTGCTGTTTCGTAAAGTATCGCATACTCAGGGATGACCAAAATGGAAGAAAGTTTTGATGGGCTGAAAGTGATGGTGATTGATGACTCCAAAACGATTCGCCGCACCGCCGAAACACTTTTACAAAAAGCTGGCTGCGTCGTCCATAGCGCAGTGGATGGCTTTGATGCCTTGGTAAAGATCGCTGATGCACGTCCAGATATTATTTTTGTCGATATTATGATGCCGCGCCTTGATGGCTATCAGGCCTGCGCGCTGATCAAAAACAATCCAATTTACCAAAAAACGCCGGTCATCATGCTGTCTTCCAAAGATGGCTTGTTCGACAAGGCGAAAGGTCGAATTGTGGGCGCGGATGACTATCTGACTAAGCCATTTAGTAAAGAAGAGTTGTTTGGTGCTATTCGGCAACACGCTGTGACCGGGGCAGCATAAGAATTCTAAAGGGAAGATGTGATGGCAAAGATTCTAATCGTTGACGACTCTCCTACGGAAACGTTCCGTTTTCGCGAGATGTTGCAGCGCCATGGTCATGAAGTGCTCGAAGCGACCAACGGTGCTGATGGTGTGGCGGTTACGCTCGCCGAGAAGCCAGATCTGGTCTTGATGGATGTGGTGATGCCGGGGATGAATGGTTTTCAGGCGACTCGTCAAATCACCCGTGGTGCTGAGACGAGCCATATTCCAGTGGTCATCGTCAGTACCAAGGACCAAGAGACCGATCGCGTCTGGGGACGTCGTCAGGGTGCGAAAGATTATTTGACGAAACCCATTGATGAGTCGATGTTGGTGAAAGTGATCAACGGACTTTTGATTAAATAACGCGCCTGACGCATATGTATGGGCGGCAGCGGCTTGGTTGCGTTGTGGTCTGATTATTTCGCAGTGCAGGATGCGCTTGGATTTACAGTTAGGATGCTTAGGTTATGGCGGCGAAAGGATTTATTCAGTTACTGCGCCTTTCAGAAAAAGGGCGCCGACGTGTGCAGCTCGGGCAGGAAAGTCTCACTGACCGTTGGTCGGGCGTGGCTTTTGTGTTGGCCGGGCAGCGCTTTGTTGCGCCACTGGGCGAGGTGGCTGAAGTTCTTCGTGTGCCGGAATATACCCAAGTGCATGGCGTCCATCGTTGGCTGATGGGTCTGGCCAATGTCCGTGGGCGCTTGCTGCCCTTGACCGACTTACGCAACTACTCGGGGTTGTCGGGTTTTGTTGGTGATGAGCAGAAACGCAAGATCATGGTGATTGACCATGGCGATCTGTTCAGTGGTTTGCTGGTTGATGAGGTGCTCGGGATTCAGCATTTTAATAAAGCCTCATTTGCACCGGAAGCGAGCGATGTGCATGCCGGATTGTTGCCCTATGTGCAGGGTGGCTTTAAACGGAGCGATCAATCGTGGCATGTGTTGATGCTGAGCCGTCTGGTGGCGGATCCGCGTTACTTGAGTGCGAGTTTGTAGGCGTCAGATTGTGATATGTGGTTGGGGTTTAGGGAATTTAGTATCTAGGTCAATGTAGTAAGAATGCTGTAGAACGAACAGCACGTCCGGTAAGTCCTGCGATTGCTGCATGGAAAGCTTGGGTGTGATGATCATGTGGGCTGGCATATTTAAATGCTCAATCAAAAATAGTGGTCAATACTGCGAATGTAGATTTGCGATTGACACTCTTTCTCGTGTAAACGATTGAGTCATGGAAAGACGCTCAATGCAATAAATATGGAGTGGTGACAATGAGTTCTAGTGTTAAAACGAAAATTAGTACCAACCCTTTGGGTCAGAAGGCTGCATCGCTAAAACAGCGCTTGAACGCATATATCGATCAAGTCGCGGCCTCCTTTGGTGACATCAAGCGGGTTCGGCCTTTGCTGTTGCTGGCATTGGCTTCGGCATTGCTGGTTTTGGGCTCATTGTTGTATCTCGCCTATACCGTTCCTAAAAGCAACAAAATGATCAACGACATGGGCGAGCTGCGCGTTCTGTCCGAACAGTTGTCGAAAAACGCCAGTGAAGCGTCGACCGGTACATCCGGTAAGGCGTTTGAGCGTTTGAAGATTTCTCAGAAACGATTCCAAGAGCGTCTGAACAGCCTGACTGAAAACTTCGGTACGCGTAGCGACCAGATGAAGGTTGTGCAGTTGGCCTGGAGTAATACCAAGGCGGGTGTGGGCGACATCTTGAACAACGAATCGTTGGTCAACGAGTTGCATGATACTGGTGTTCAGATTCGTGACGTCGTTCCTGTCAT
>JASLJP010000093.1 GCA_030152425.1 Aquirhabdus sp. | reverse complement strand
GCGATAAATAGCACCGGCGAGATCATGCACTATATGGCGCGTGACTTTGCGCTGATGGGCGGCTATCTGCTGTCAGGGCTGAATGAGCCGCTGGTCATGACCGGCGCGCTGAATAAAGGCACGGGGCGGCGCTTTGCCGAGACTCAGTCTTGGGCGATGGATATCTTTCAGGCGGGCGGCATGAGTCGCTTTGGCGTGGGCTTTAAGAGCACCATCCGCGTGCGCCTGATTCACGCGCTGGTGCGGCGCAATCTGCAGCGCAAGCCGGAGTGGGACTTTGACCGCCTCGGCATTCCGATCAACCAGACCGACATGCTGGCCACCATCCTGTCCAATGTCGCGATCAGCTTTAGCGCGCGCATGATGGGTGTGCCGCTCAGCAACCGTGAGGTGGACGCCATTACCCACCAAGGCCGCTATGTGGCGTGGGTCATGGGGGTCAAGGAGGCATGGACATTTAAGAGCACTGCCGAGGGCTTTCGCTATCTGCTGCATGCCGCCAGTACTCAGCCTCGCGGCGAGGAGACCAGCCGTATCATGGCGCAGTCGCTGGCCAATGAGCCGCTGACCCGTCATTTTCCCCGCTTTGAGAATCTGCGCCGCCAGATCGAATACTCCAAACATCTGAGTATCAGCAGCCTGCTGCTCAGCCGTCGTACCCTGCAGACCCTCGGCGTGCCGGTGGTGCTGCCGTGGTATCCACTGCTGACCATCGGCCCACGCCTGCTGTGGCAGAGCGCCCACCGCCTGACACCCGGCGGCTATAACCGACTGGTCAACCGTGGCTTGCAGACCCAGCTCGACCTGCTGGAAGTCTTTCACGCGGGGGCGAAGAGTGCCGCCGGTATCCTGCAGCCCGATGTCCATCATCCGGCCCATGTCTAACCTGATCCAAGCAGAGGAAACAACCATGCAAGCAGCAAGTAAACGTATCTGCGTCATCGGCGCTGGCCCAAGCGGCATCACCGCCGCCAAAAACTGCCTCGAAGCGGGTCTCGATGTGGTGGTGTTTGAAAAGAACGACAAGGTCGGTGGTAACTGGGTGTTTAACGCTAAAACCGGCCACTCCAGCGTCTATGAAAACACCCACATCATCAGCTCGAAAACGCTGTCCGAGTACGAAGATTTCCCCATGCCGGCCGACTATGCCGACTATCCCAATCATCGCCAGTTGCAGGCTTATTTTGAGTCCTATGCACGGCACTTTGGCGTCTATGACCAGATCCGCTTTAACCACAGCGTGACCCATGCTAGCCGTCTACCGCTGGGCGAATGGCAGGTCGATTTCACCGATGCCGAAGGCGCTGCACAGCGTGAAATCTTTGACGTGCTGATGGTCAGCAACGGCCATCACTGGGATCCGAAGTATCCAGAGTTTAAGGGCAGTTTTAGCGGCAAGCTCATGCATTCGCACGATTTTAAAGGCGTGACCGAAGCATGGCGCGGCAAGGATGTATTGGTCATCGGCGGCGGGAACTCGGCCTGCGATGTGGCGGTCGAGTCGGCGCGTATCGCAGGGACGGTGCGCCTGTCGATGCGCAGCCCGCAGTGGTTTATCCCGAAATTCATCGGCGGCGTGCCGTCCGATATCTTTGCCACCTACTCGCTGGGCATGCCCAAGCGTGCACGCCAGCTCATGCTGCGCGCGGTGCTGTATGCCCTGCAGGGCAGCTATAAAAAATACGGTCTGCTGGAAAACAAGGTCCTGCCACTACAGAACCATCCGACCGCCAACTCGGATCTATTCGACTTTATCCGCCATGGCCGGATCAAGCCGCGTCCCGGCATCGAGCGTCTGGACGGCGAGCATGTGGTCTATACCGATGGGACGCGCGAGCGCTTTGACATCATCTGCGCCTGTACCGGGTTCTGGACGACCTTTCCATTTTTTGACACCGCACTGATTAACTTTAAACACGCCGAAAAAGTGCCGCTGTATCGCAAGATGATGCATGCCGACTATGACAATCTGTATTTCATCGGCCTGTTTCAGCCCATCGGCTGTATCTGGCCGCTGGCCGACTATCAGGCCAAGCTCGCCTGTCAGGAGATCCTCGGCCACTACAAACGGCCTTATCGCATGAAAGCCGCCATCCAGCACGAGCTGGATCATCCGCACTTTAAGTTTGAGGGCGGTCAGCGCCATGCGATGGAGGTGGATTATCATCAGCTACGCGACGAACTCAAAGCCGATCTACTCAGCGTCGGCATTGATATCGGCAAGACCCCGCAAAGCGATAAGGGACGCTATAAATCCTTTGCCACTCAGCGGGTGGCCGCAGCCAAACGTGCACCGCAGATCGTCAGTGCGGCCTAAAGCGGCGTGCGGGTAGGCGGGACTGTCTGCCCGCTACAGCGTTTCGCCGTCAGTTCGAGTACACTAGTGCGAGTATAGACCGTCTATGAATATGAGCATGACCCGCGTTGATTCCCGCCTAGCCGCCCACCACGATCTCAGCCCATCGCCGCCCGTGCACGATCCCGATGCCGGATTGGACTCCACGGCGCGCGCGATCCTGGATGCGGCCTTGGGCTTGTTTTTGGAGTTTGGCTTGCGCCGTACCACCATGGACGACGTGGCGCGCAAGATCGGTATGACGCGCGTGACCATCTACCGCTACTACGCGGACAAAAACAGCCTGTTTCAGGCGGTGGTGCTGCGCGAGTGGATGCGGCAGGTGTATGACATCGACCATATCACCCAGCAGATCCCCGACCCAGAGCAGCGCCTGATCGAGTCGTTTATCCTCGCCATCGAGCGCACCCATCGCCATCCGCTGATCGTGCGCCTGCTCGACAGCGACACCGAGTGGTTGTTGCCATACCTGACCCTCAAGGCCGAGGCGACCTTTCAATTTGCCGTGCAGTTCCTCACCCAGTCGATCCAGAAACTGCAAAGCCAAGGCGCCTATCGCCATGTCGACGCCGCCTTTGTCGCCGAGCTGATGACCCGCGTGTCGCACTCCATCGTCCTCACCCCGACCCATCTGCTCAGCGCCGACCACCCCGGCGCTCTGCGCGATCTGGCCGAGCGGTTTTTATTGCCGCTGGTGCGGGTGCGGGGCGAGGGCTAATCCTGCGCCCGCCGGTGCCGGAAATAGGCATCGCACCCATCCCCCTCAGCCCCGTACTTCGCCATCTTGACCGCCGCCGACGCACGACTGTCGGATGGGCTTGTCCGGCGGGCTATCTTGGCGCAAGATAGCCCCATATGCCGTATAGCGTGATACAGGACGTATCGCGTGCGGATACTGTACTGGGTACAGGATAGGCAATGGGGATAAACAACAATGATCGACCACCAGCCCATGGATGGCCATAAGAAAAAACGATTTTCACTGATGAGTGAGGATATCAACCGTGAGCTGCGGGTGAGTCGGCTGCTTGCCGCGTGCTGTCTGGCACTCGTCGGCGTAAATGCCCCCTGGGCGACCTACAATATGTTCACCGAGCAGTGGTTGCAGGGCTTACTGCGTGTGTTGCTGGTGGTTGCGGGTGTCGTGGTCTTTATGCTGTCGCGCAAGGGGCAGCCCCGCTTGGCCTTCATCGTGCTGGCGGTTTCCTTGTATATTAATTTTTCGATCGGTGCGGCCATCTTTGATATCCCTACGGCGTCTACCCCGCGCACGATGCACATCTTTTTTGTGTTGATCGGGATCAGTTGTATCGTCGGCTTTAAGAATGAACACGCTCTCTTGGCCTATGGCTTTCCCGTGGTGTGCTTTGCCACCTATGGGTTCTTTGCCGTGAGCATGTGGGGGATCGAAACGCCGTATGCGATGAGCGCGGATGAGCGGGTGGTGACGGCTTGGGCGAATTGCATCATCGGCATGACGCTGCTGTTTACCTTTTTTCATGTGATGCAATCCTTCGCCAAACAGTCGAACGCGATGGAGCTCGATCTGCGTCAGGCGCTCAGCCGCAATCAATTTTCACTGTGGTATCAGCCACAGTCCGCTGCAGATGGCCGCGTGATCGGGGCGGAAGCGCTGATCCGCTGGCATCATCCGATCAAAGGTGATGTCTCGCCGCTGGTGTTTATCCCGCTGGCCGAGCAAACCGGCATGATCCGTCCGATCGGCCACTGGGTGCTGGGGATGGCCTGCGCCCAGTTGGTGCGCTGGGCACAACATCCACAGACGGCAGCGCTGACGCTGGCCATCAATGTCAGTGCGCAGGAGTTTAAACAAGACGACTATGTGGCGCAGGTGCTGTCGGTGCTGGAGCGGTCGGGCGCCAACCCGTCATTACTGAAGCTGGAGCTGACCGAGAGCATGCTGGTCAATGATGTGGAGGACATCATCGCCAAGATGACCGCGCTGAAAGCCGCGGGGCTGCGCATCTCGCTGGATGATTTTGGCACCGGCTATTCGTCGCTCAGCTACCTGAAAAAACTGCCGCTCGACCAATTGAAAGTCGATCAGTCCTTTGTCCGCGAGATGCTGTCGAGCGACCAAGATGAAGCCATCGTGCGCACCGTGGTGACGCTGGCGCAAAACATGGGCTTGGACGTGATCGCCGAGGGGGTCGAAACCGAGGCGCAGCGGCAGTTTTTAGGCAGCATCGGCTGTGCATCCATCCAAGGCTATTTGCTCAGCCGTCCGCTGCGCATCTACGATTTCAATGCGTTTGTCCGGGAGCGGCATCCTGCCAACGGCGGGTAGTCGCCCGCCTTCTCGGGGGCGGTCAGCCTCTTAATCTTCGTACACCGCCTCCCTTTTTTGCAGATAGGCCTGACTGGCTTCTTCCAGATCGGGGGAACTGAGCATGGCGGCGTTCCAGCGGGCGGCGTAGTCGAGGTTGTCAGCGCTGCTGTGGTCGCGGGTGTAGCTGATCATGGCTTTGGTGCCGCGGATACAGCGCGGGGATTTGGCGGCGATGTTGGCGGCGAGTTTGGTGATGCGCGCCAGCATGTATTCGGGGGTGTCAAAGCAGGCATTGACCAGCCGCAGGGCTTGCGCCTCGACACCGCTGACGCGGCGGCCGGTATAGGCCAGCTCGCGGGTGATGCCTTCGCCGATGATGCGCGGCAGGCGCTGCAGGGTGCCGACGTCGGTGGTCAGCACCATGTCCACTTCGCGCAGGGCAAAGTAGGCGTCCACCGTGCAGTAGCGCATGTCGCAGGCGGTGATGATGTCCATGCCGCCGCCGATACAGCCGCCGTGGATGGCGGCGATGATCGGCTTGCTGCACTGTTCCACAGCGTCGATGCTCTCTTGTAGCTCAAGCAGAAAGTGGCGCATGTTTTCTTGCAGGCGGATGCTGTCATTGTCACTGCTCAAGGCTTGCAGGCCAAACAGCAAACTGAGGTCGACGCCTGCGCTAAAGACATTGCCATTGGCTTTCAGGATGCCGACGCGCGCGCCGGGTGTGGCGTCCAGCCAGTGCATGGCGGCCTTGATTTCGCGCCACATTTCGCCGTTCATGGCATTGAGTTTGTCGGGGCGATTGAGCGAGATCGTCGCGATCCCGCGCTCAAGTTGGACGTCGATGGTTTTATAGGGGGGCATTAGGGTCACTCCGTGCTCATTTTTTAAAATTGAGCACGCGATCCCTGCGGCCTGCTAGGGCGTGCTCATGTCGTGAATAGTTAGCAAATATTGCGCCATAAGCCGCGCCGCCCACGAGGTGGCGCGCCAGCCCTCATAGTGGGCGCAGTGGCTGCCCTGCTGGGTGGTGACGAGGATGGTGTTGGGCATCTGCTGGATGGCATCCAGATACGGCGTGACATTGTGGATGCTGCACACCGGATCGTCTTCGGCGTTTAAGATCATGATCGGGATGCGCACACCTTCAAACACCCGCATCGGATTGATGTCGCGGGCATAGTCGTCAAAGCTGGCGTAGCCCGCGTATTCATAGGCATGCTGGTGAAACTCGGTCAGGTCTTGAGCCTGATGCAGTGCCGCTGCGGTGGCCAGATGGGCGAATTTGTGCTGATGCGGCGTGACGAATTGCTTGACCAGTTTCTTGGCCATATAGCGGCTGTAAAACGGGTGGATATTGTCAAAGCCGGTGTCGGTGTTATAGCCCGGACTATAGGCAAAGGCCGCGCGCATCAGGCTGTCCGCACCGCTCAAGCCCAGATAGCGCACCAGCAGCCCCGAGCCTGCCGACGAGCCGACGCCATACAGCGCCGCATTGGGGTAGCGGGCATGGATGACCTCAAGCTGCTCGCGCAGGTCGACCTCGGAGCCAAAGATATTGAACAACGGCTCGGTCAGCGGCAGACCCGCATGGGCGCGGCGCACACACAGCACCACGCGCCAGCCGGTGTGGCGGTGCAGGTCGACCACCAGCTCCTGCATGCTCTGCGGGCTGCCGGTCAGGGTATGCAGCACCACGATGGTCGGTGTGTCGGCAGGCAGGTCTGCGCCGACCCAGGCCAGAGCGGTCTGGCCGCCGTCCTGCATGGTGAGTTGTTCAATGCGGTCATAAGCCTGCGCGGCGTTTTTCTTGCGTGCGCTTAAAAACATCAGTTGCAGATGGGTGTTAAACAGCCACGGCGTCGGCCGGTAGGCCTGATGCAACTGGCGCAGACTGAGGATGATCTGGCGGTTAAAGGCGTTATGCTGGCAGTAGACGTGGGGCTTGCGGGTGCCGCTGGGGCTGCGTTTGGGGCGTTTTTTCAGGGCGGACGGGTGGTCTTGGGCAGGTGTCGGGGTATTCAGCATAGCGGTGGTGTGTTCCCTATCTGCCGTGCAGCGATGCCACGGCGTGATGTTTTATGCGTGTGTGATGGGAGCAATTCTAATGCAATCCGCCGCGATTGCACTGACACAAAGACGCAAAAGTGTAAGCCTGCGTGTAGCTGCGGCGCATGGTGGGGCGGTGGGTGTCAGGCGCTTAAAAAACGGCTGAGCTCGCGCTGGAACTTCAGCGGCTGGTCGAGCATCGGCGCATGGCCAGCACGGTCAAAGGCGACGATCCGCGCATGGGGGACATAGTCTTTGATCGCGAGCTGACCTGCGGCCGGGTACATCTGCGACTGCATGCCGACCATGATCGTCATCGGGATCTGGATCTGAGACAGGGTCGGGCGGCTATCGTGGTCGCCGTGCAAGTAGGAGTTGATGATCGCCAGATAGGTCTGCAGATGCTCGACCGGCAGCAGGCGTCCGGCGATGAGCCGCTCGCCATGGGCAAACAGCGTGCGCCACAGCGGGCGCTGTTTCGGTGAGCGCATGGCAAAGCCGACAAACTCGCCCAGATCGGCCATAAAACTGCGCCGTAGCGGCTGGGGCAACTGGGTGTAGGGGGTGTCCACGCCGACCGCTTCAAACTGACTGAGCAGGCGGTAAAAGCGGGCAAACATCGCGTCTTGCTCCGCCCCAAACAGGCCATAGGACCAGCCAGCACCGTTCAGGACTTGCGGCGACTGGTCGATGTGCAGGTATCTGCTCACGCGGTGAAACAGGCCGAGCTGGTTCATCTTTAGCCCGGTCATCGCACCCATGGAGATCCCGCCCAGCGCCACCTGATCCAGCCCCAAATGGTCGAGGATGTCGATGACGTCTTCGCAGTTGTTGGCCAATGTATCGGGTTGATTGGGCCGGATGCGGTGCGAGTGACCAAAGCCGCGCAGGTCAGGCAGGATAAAGCGGTAGCGTCCCGCCAGCGGCAGCACATTGGGCAGCCACAGCGCCGACTGCATGCCAAAACCATGCAGCAGCAGCACGGGAGCGCCCGTGCCGACCATACGGACGGCCAGCAGTGCACCATCGCGCATCGGGATACGCTGTACGGTGTCTTGGTAGTGGGTGAGACGCGAAAAGGGGGGCAACATGGTGTCGGCTCGACAGGAGTCATGCGCGGAGTCTCGCGCACTCTACGCTGTGCTGCACTGGCCGTTCCGATCAATGCGCGTGGTGTTTTTGGTCTATCGTGTTCCGCGGTCGCTTTAGTCGCGCTTATCGACATAGGACAGATAGCCGCGCCCGCTGATCTCGACGCCGTTGCGGTTGCCTGTCCAGGTGTAGCCCCCGGCGTAGCCTGCGGCGATGCCATACACCATCGGGGTGTCGACGACGCCATTGATGGTCAGATGGTTGGGGCTGCGGCGGCAATTGATCGTCCAGCGAAAGGTCGCCGGCAGGGTCATGGCGTAGCCATCGGGGCCGATGGCCGGGGTAGGCTGGGCGCTGAGCACCTGAAAGTGCACATCGGCATCCAGCATATAGCTGCCTTCACCCACCACACGTTTGTAGGCGGTGCAGGTCAGGGTGCAGTCCATCAGCGTGACAAAGTACAGCACATACTGGGTGTTTTCGTCGAGGTTGATCACATGGTGCGAGAGGAGATCACCCTCAGCCTTGTGGTCTACAGGCAGGAACTGTTTGATCGGCAGGTAGGGGGTGGCGGCACGCCAGTAATCCCAAGTGCCCAAGCCCGCCACCTCGATGGACTGACCCTGATAGTCGATAAAGCCGCTATAGCGCATCAACAGACTGAGATGCTGGAAGCTCTCGCTGTGGGCGATCCAGGTGGTATCGCCCGTCGCGGTGATGGTCAGGTTGACACTAAAGTCTTTGCGCATGCTGCGTAGGCGGAAGTTGGGATAGCTGCCGGACAGCTCGGCGTCTCGGCCAAAGCTGATACTGCTGCCATCCGCCGCCAGCTTCATGTCTTTTCTCATCGAATACGAGGCGAACGGCTGCTCGGTCGGTGCGGCGGAGGTATTGAACACAAATGCGGTGTAGCGTGGGCCGTCACGCGTCACCGCATGGTCATTGTCCACCGACTTGATGCCGATCATGCCCAAGATCGCGGCAAAGCTTAAAAACTGATGGGGTGCCGGCAGGTCAGGAATCATGATGCCGTAATAGGTACTGCCAAACTGGTTCGAGTCGTGGTGAGGGGGGAAAATCGTGGGCTTTGGTAAGGGAATCTGTTGATCGGGTTTGACGATGCCCAGTGCAGCGGCAGCCGCTTTGGCTGCCATTTCGGCGATGCGATCACTCAGCCCGTGGAGGGGGCGATTACTATCGGGCAAGGCGCGCCCGTGTATCGTGAGCGCAGCCGCTATTGCAGGCAAAGTTGTCATGTTTAAGTAATGCTCACATTGTTGTAACCAGGGTTTTACATCCCTTTTATTACGCTACTGTTCAGTACGAATGCAGGGAACGATAGCGTATCTGAATCAAATTGACAAATAGTGTCAGTTAGAATTTTATTCTAATGTGACCTTTATACATTCGCACCGAAGCAATTGCTTAAGAATGCGTAAGCCATCGCCCTTTGTATGAGCAAGAAGTCGAAGGTTTTTGTCCATTTTGTGCGCTGCGTCACACAATGACTCAAAGGCCAAAAAATACAACCCGTTGCTGATCGATGCCGTCGCACGGCCGGGTGAGACAGGTGCCTGCTTGTACTCGACCTAAATGTCGCGTCATACTAGGTCGGATGACACCACAATCCGTCATGTTTAGAGACCGTATACGGACTGACCGTATCAAATGTAGAGCAATCCCTATGACCCCATTATTTCGTCCACGTTCGATTGCCGAGATGGCTGGTCGTTATCGTTTCGGACACTGGTACTTCCGTCCGCAGTTTTTTGGCTCAGATCAATTGGATATGAGCCGACCGGCACTGTTCGTCGGCAACCATACCTTGTATGGCATGATGGATGTACCGTACATCTTGCAGCATTTATACCTGCAAAATAATGGCAAATCGGTGCGCTCACTGGGCGATAAAGCCCATTTTGCCATGCCGATTTGGCGCGATATGCTGCAAGCCAATGGTATGGTACTGGGCGATCCAGCCGTGTGTGATGCGCTGATGGAAGCCGGAGAGTCGATTTTGGTCTTTCCGGGTGGCTCGCGCGAAGTGATGAAACGGCGCGGCGAGCAACAAAAACTGGTCTGGAAAGCGCGATTGGGTTTTGTGCGGGTGGCCATCAAACATGG
>JASLJP010000089.1 GCA_030152425.1 Aquirhabdus sp. | reverse complement strand
AGTCGATGGCGGCGGTTTCTTGGCTTTCGACTTCCTGAGCCATATGGGCAACTGTCCACGTCGCAGGACGCGTCAGGCTGCCGACGTCGGCCGTCATCTCACCCATAAACGCGGCGAATAAAGTCGACTTGCCAGCACCATTTACGCCAGTAAGTCCGACCTTCCAACCGGGATGGATCTGAAAGGTGGCTTTTTCAAACAGTAAGCGGCCACCACGGCGTAACGCGAAATCTTGAAGCTGAATCATGGGAAAGCCTAATCAATGCGGGCAAAAAAGGAGGGGGATTCTATAGCGGTGTATTGTAGGTTGTTGCCTGTGCAATGACCAGCAAACATCGTTATGTAAATCTAGGTAATGCCGGGCACTACATGCCGCGTAAGCCTGAGCGTACCGTGAAGTAGGGGGTTTTTAGGCATTTGATTCCACATATAAAAAAATTATCAACGCTTTAGCCAGAATCCGGACTTATCGTATAAAAGGATAAACAAATACATCATTTTAGAGCTTGAAAAAAAAACTCATATAGGCAGAATAGGCGACGTGGTGTCAAAGAACGGAACACGTCCGTAAACAACAAAGGGATATGAGATGAATATCAAAACCAAAATTGCGCTCGCCGCAACGACCATTGCACTTGCTACCTCCGCCCAAGCTGGCCAAAAACTTTGCGTATTCGACTTGCTCGGTGCACAAGGTGACAGCTACGCGATGATGAAAGACTATTCTGTTGCTGCCAAGCAATGGGGTGCGGACATTACCCTGAAACCCTACACCGACGAACGCGTTGCCTCTGAAGATTTCAAAGCAGGTCAATGTGATGGTGTTGCCCTCACTGGTATCCGTGCACGTCAATTCAACAGCTTTGTTGGTTCGATCGATGCGATTGGCGGTCTGCCAAGCAACAACGCCGCTAAACTCGTGATCAGCCTGATGGCCAATCCGAAACTGGCACCGGACATGCTCAGCAACGGCTACGAAATCGCGGGTGTGACCACCCTGGGTTCAGCCTACATCATGGTGAACGACCGTGCGATCAATACCCTGTCGAAAGCTGCGGGTAAACGCTTCGGTGTATTGGACTACGATAAAGCGCAAGCCATCGTGGTTCAAAAAGTCGGCGCACAACCCGTATCGGTTGACTTGCTGACAGTCGGCGGTAAATTCAACAACGGTCAGGTCGATATCATCGGCATGCCAGCCATGGGCTTCAAGCCACTCGAGCTGTACAAAGGCTTGGGCACCAAAGGTGCGGTGATCCGCTTCCCAGTGGTTCAAGTGACCGGCGACATCGTCATCCGTCCTGAGAAATTCCCGAAAGATTTCGGTCAGAAGAGCCGTACCTACATCGCAAGCCAGATCGATCGTGAAATGGCGCTGATCAACAAAACTGAAAAAGCCATTGAGCCACATTTCTGGATGGACATTGCAGCCAACGACAAAGTTGGTTACGTCAAACTGATGCGTGAAGCGCGTATCGATCTGACCAAGCAAGGGATCTACAACAAGAAAATGATGGCACTGCTGAAAAAAGTACGTTGCCAACAAGATCCAACCAGCTTTGAATGCGCACTGAACGATGAGTAATGATGGCGGGTGCTTGTCCTGCAAGCACCGTGCTTCACACTGATCGATCATTGAGCGGACACGCCGGATTGAATCCCATCAAAAAACCAGTATCTGCGGATACTGGTTTTTTTATCGCGGTGACGTCGCCCCTTATTAATCCTTGGTTAAACGCAGATTTAGGGATTGTATTTCAGGGCGGCTATCCCGCAAAATAGCTCGCAATAAATCACCCCGTGAACTGCTTGCGGGGAGCGCGGTTTTGGGCAAAATACGTTTCACTATGGAGAGAGATGATGAAAAAAATAGCGATTGCCATATTGGCAGCACTGAGCTTGCAAGCCGTGCATGCCGCAGGCCCTAAACTGACCCTGTGTGTGTATGACCCACTGGGAGCACGCGGTGACGCCTACGGCTATGCCAAAGACTACGTCTTGCAAATGCCACGTTTTGGTCTGACCAATCCAGTAGAGCTCAAAGCCTATACCAACGAAGCCATCATTGCGGCCGACTTTAAAGCGGCGCAATGCGACGGCGCGATCATGAGCAACCTGCGCGCACGTGACTTTAACCGTTTCACCGGTAGTCTCGATGCCATCGGCGCAGTACCGACCAAGAAAGATCTGGATCTGGCACTGGCGGCATTGTCCTCCAAGCAAATGGCACCAAAAATGTCTGAAGGCGACTATGAAGTCCTCGGCATGATCCCGCTGGGCGCTGCGTACATCATGGTCAACGACCGTGCGATCAACACCTTGGCCAAAGCCGCCGGTAAGAAAATCGCCGTGCTCGACTACGACAAATCCCAGCAAAAACTGGTACAACAAGTCGGCGCACAGCCTGTCAGCGTGGACTTGACCACCATCTCCGGTAAATTCAACAACCATCAGGTCGACATCATCGCCGGTCCCGCGGTGATCTTTAAGCCGCTGGAACTGTGGAAGGGCATGACCAATCCAGATGGCAGCGTCAAAGGCGCCGTGATCCGTTTCCCGGTGATCCAAGTCACAGCCGCGATGGTAGTGCGTAAGAGCAAGTTCACCGACGAAGCGGTGAATCAGAAAATCCGTGAATACGTCAACTCGCAAATCGGGACTGCCTACAAGTACATCGACAATGCCGAGAAAGAGATTGGCAGCAAGTACTGGATGGACGTGCCAGAAGCCGACAAACTGGGCTATATGAAACTGATGCGCGAATCACGTATCGCCCTGACCAAAGATGGCACCTACAATCCGGAAATGATGAAACTGCTGAAAAAAGTGCGTTGCAAAAACAACCCCACCAATTTTGAATGCGCCATGACCGACGAATAAAGCGTCGCACTGTCTACGCCCCCCCTACGGGGCGTGCACTGCCACGTGGAACCCATCCTTGCCCTGCAGGGGTGGGTTTTTTTATGGGTTTAGAGGCCTGATCGAGGGGTTGCGCAATTGCGGCCTTGAAAAATGCACTTACAGCTACATATTAATCCTGACCCGCATCCGTGTTATGATGAGGCATCAGTAAATGTGCCAACTACCACCGTTCGCAGCTTGCGCGGCATGGGGTAGAGATACGGTTGCGTATCGCTTGAAGGAGAAACGTTCCATGAATGCACCTGCCATGATTTTGACCGACCGTGCGGCGAGCAAAGTTCGCCAACTGCGTGATGGTGAAGGAAGTGATGACCTGCTGCTGCGCGTCTATGTCACGGGCGGTGGCTGCTCAGGATTTTCCTATGGGTTTACCTTCGCCGAAGCCGCCAATGACGACGACGCCCGTGTCGAAAACGGCGATGTGGCCATGGTCATCGACTCGCTCAGCTACCAGTATCTGGTCGGCTCCGAAGTCGACTATCTGGAAGGCCTGGAAGGCTCACGTTTTATCGT
This sequence comes from Aquirhabdus sp., assembly GCA_030152425.1. Classification (GTDB taxonomy): domain Bacteria; phylum Pseudomonadota; class Gammaproteobacteria; order Pseudomonadales; family Moraxellaceae; genus Aquirhabdus. Next base: position 4,002 of record JASLJP010000089.1, on the reverse strand, counting down.
GAAAAACCCCAACGCCACCACCACCTGTGGCTGCGGGTCATCCTTCTCGCTGTAATCCTGCTACACCATAAAAAAAGCCACTCTTCAGGGTGGCTTTTTGACGTCTGCTGGATGGCGTTAGCGATGGGTCAATGTCCCGAGGACACGCAGCCCCTGCGCGCCGGTCACGGCGGGTAGATTGCCGGGCAGACCGAGCACCCGCTGGCGTGCCAGCCATGCAAAAGCGGTCGCCTCGACCCAAGTCGGCGCCAGACCGATCTCGCTGCTGCTATGCAGTGTCCAAGACGGCAATAGCTCGGCCAGCGCCTGCCATAGCGCGCTGTTATACGCCCCGCCACCACACACCCACAGCTCACCCGTCAGCCCCGTCTGTTCGACCGCGTCTGCGACTGTTTTGGCGGTGAGCATCATCAGCGTGGCTTGGATGTCTTGTGGTGGGGTCTGATCCAGTGCGGTGCTGGCATCATAGCTGCCGTTCACTTCTTCAAACAACGACTGGGTCGCGACTTCGATCATCTGCTGCTGTAGCCACTCGAGATTAAAGTCCTCACGGCCAGTGCTTTTTGGGTAGGGGCGCGAGAAGTATTCATTGGCCAAGAGATGGGTCAGCAGCACTTTATCGACCGTACCCGCCGCCGCCCAATCGCCATTCTGGTCATAGCTGTGACCGGTATGCTGGAAGCACCATGCATCCATGAGGATATTGGCCGGACCCGTGTCATAGCCATAGGCTTTGGTCGGCAGGCCTGCCGGTAGCACGCTGATATTGGCCATGCCGCCGAGGTTTAAAATAATCCGGTTGATGGTCGGGTGCTGAAACACGGCCTGATGAAACGCGGGCACCAGCGGCGCTCCTTGACCTCCCGCTGCCATGTCGCGGCGTCTAAAGTCGGCGACGACGGGGAGTCCGGTGATTTCACTGATCAGGTTCGGGTCACCGATCTGCAGGCTAAAGCCGGATTCGGGACGATGGCGGATGGTCTGGCCATGGCTGCCGATGGCCTGGATTGCGTCGATATTGAGGGTGTTTTCGCGGATCAGGCGATTGACCGCATCGCCGATCAACTGTGCCAAGGCCACATCGGCCACGCCCATGCGCTCGATTTCGTTGTCATCCGGATAGGTCAGCGCCAGTAGATCGGCACGCAGATCCTCGGGAAAGGAAATGGTCAATGACGCATGCAGTACCAGCGGATCAAACGACACTGCCACCACATCGACCCCATCTAGACTCGTGCCTGACATCACACCGATATAGATTTCCTGCCCCATCTGCTTTGCACCTGATTTGGTTAACGTACGACGTTAGCACGTAAATTTTGCTTGTGTTAGGGTAACCCAGTTCTGCGTATTTATCGCTAACTCAAGACCGCTAAAAACGGCTAATATATTACCTAATATTACTGCGTTAAAACTTCTAGGCTATGACGATTTTTCTCCCTGCAGAACAGCAACTCGCGCTTATCGAGCGCGGCACCAGCGACATCATCCAACGCGATGAATTGCTTAAGAAATTAAAAGAAAACCGCCCGCTGCGTGTCAAGGCAGGCTTTGATCCGACTGCACCTGACTTGCACCTCGGCCATACGGTGCTGATCAATAAACTGCGTACCTTCCAAGAGCTGGGCCATGAGGTGCTGTTCCTGATCGGCGATTTTACCGCCATGATCGGCGACCCCACCGGCAAGAGCGCCACGCGCCCGCCGCTGACCCGTGAGCAAGTGCTGGAAAATGCCAAAAGCTATCAAGAACAGGTCTTTAAGATTCTTGATCCGGCCAAAACCCAGATCGTATTTAACTCCACCTGGTTTGAGAAAAAAAGCGCTGCCGATATGATTGCGCTGGCGTCGCAGTACACCGTAACACGCATGATGGAGCGCGACGACTTTAGCAAACGCTTTAAGGCGCAGCAGTCGATCGCGATTCACGAATTCCTCTATCCGTTGGTACAGGGCTTTGACTCGGTCGAGCTGCGTGCCGACGTCGAGCTGGGCGGCACCGACCAAACCTTTAACCTGCTGATGGGGCGTACCCTGCAAGCGCGTTACGGTCAGGAAGCGCAGATTTGCATTACCCTGCCGATCTTGGAAGGGCTGGATGGCGTGCAGAAGATGTCCAAGTCGCTGCATAACTATATCGGCGTGTTTGACACGGCGGGCAGCATGTACCAAAAAGTACTGTCGATGCCCGACAGCCTGATCGAGCGCTATTTTGAGCTGCTGAGCTTTCGCCCGCTGGACGAGGTCAAAGGTCTGCTGCAACAAATGGCCGATGGCTTAAATCCGCAAGAGCTGAAAAAACTCATCGCCCTGGAGCTGATCGAGCGCTTCCACGACGCCGATGCCGCCGCCAACGCGCATAAGAGCGCCGGCAACCGCATCGTCGATGGCGAGATTCCTGAAGACATCCCCGAAGTCACCCTGGCGCTTGAAGGCCAGACAGCGCTGTTCATCACCAGCGTGCTGAGTCGTGCCAATCTGACCAAAAACGCCGCTCAAGCCAAAGACGCACTGGGTCGCGGTGTGGTCAAGGTCGACGGCGCAGTGGTCGACGCCGGCTATAGTCTGGCCGCCGGTGCGACGGTGGTGATCCAAGCGGGTAAGAAAGCCATCGCCCGTGTGATCGTCGTCGCTTGATGACCCTCGCCATGACCACCCCCCAGACCCCCGCAGACGAGTTCTTTGCCCAACTCGCGCAGAGTCTCGCCAGCGAGCCTGCGACCTTTGTCAAACTCGGTCTCGGTAAATATCGCGGTACGGAGGCGGGGCTAAACAAGATCGCCGTGCGCTGGCTGCTGGTCAAAGACAAACCGCACCTGTCGTTTACCTATAACTACCTCACCAAAGACGTGACCAAGAACTACAGCATCGCCGACGGACTCGCCCGCGTGCAGCGCTATATGAACTATGGGGCGGTGGACGCCGAGCAGGGCGATGGCTTTAAGAGCGCCCATCTGCGTCTGCAGGGGGAGGAAATCCAACTGCTGTATAACAAGAAAAACGAAGCTCAGCTTTTGCGCACGGCCAGCAAACAGCCGCAAGCGGTGCAGACCAGCCATGACCGAGAAAAATACCGCTATATCGACATCGAGCGCCCGTTTCTGCATAGCCTAGGTGTCACCGATGCGCGCCTGCAACTGATCCCGGCCATGTCGCGCAAATGGAAGCAGATCAACAAATTCCTAGAAGTCTTTCAGCATGCCTTTGAGTCCCTCAAGTTGCCGCAAACCCAGCCCGTCCATGTCGTCGACTTTGGCGCGGGCAAGGGCTATCTGACCTTTGCTATCCACGACTTTCTGCGCGAAACCTTGGGCTACCCCACACAGGTCACGGGTGTCGAGCTACGTGAGGAGTTAGTCAGCCTGTGTGGCAAGGTGGTGAGTGATTTAAGCCTGACGGGACTGGAGTTTTATCAAGGCGATGTGCGCAGCTATCATCCTGCCGCCGTCGATGTGATGATCGCACTACACGCCTGCGATATTGCCACCGACTATGCGCTGCATACCGGCATCCGCCTTGGTGCTTCGATCATCATGTGCGCGCCGTGCTGTCATAAACAAGTACGCCCGCAGATGCTGAGCCCTGCCGTGCTGCGTCCGCTGCTGCAACATGGCGTGCATATGGGGCAGGAGGCCGAGATGCTCACCGACGGCCTGCGCGCGCTGCTGCTGGAAGCCAGCGGCTATGAGACCAAGGTGTTTGAATTCGTCTCGCTGGAACACACCAGCAAAAACAAGATGATCCTTGCGATTAAACGCGACAAAAACGGCAAACAGGCCGACACCCTGCAGCAAATCGCTGCGCTAAAAGCCTTCTATGGCATCAAAGCGCAGTGTTTGGAGACGTTGCTACAAGCGGATGGGCTGATTTAAGCAAAGACCGTGACGGTCTGGCGGCTGACCGCAATCAATTGACCCGCATCATCCCAGATTTTGGCTTCGGCATGGCCGTAGCCATCTTTGGCAGTATCAGGTACAGACCGATGCCGCCAAAGATGGCTACG
>JASLJP010000047.1 GCA_030152425.1 Aquirhabdus sp. | reverse complement strand
GATCAGAGGACGGTCCAAGAGCTCGACCGGCAGTCTGATCTGTACCGCAGGCATGCCATAGCGGATCGGTGCGATACGCGAGCGGTATGATGCGTCGTAGTCAGGTGCTGGGGTATCCATCCAGCAGTCTACGGCAGGGGTCTCCACGCCGAGTAAGAGCGGTGCGATACGCGACATCATCGCAATAATCGTCTCGAGGTGGATGACCCGTAATATCGCGGGATAGGCTTTCGCCTCGCTATGCAGGGTGACGACCGCCTGTGCCTCCTGCTCAAAAAAACTGATCGACACCACCCGCTCGCGCAAATGCCAATAGCGCTCCAATACGCCGACCACCTCGCGGAGCGAGCCACAGCACAAAATGGCGTGACCCAGATTGCCATGCGCCGTAGGCGGTAGCCGCAGGCCGATTTCAAACCCCAGACCATGATTGCCTGTTTGAGCAAGGATCAACGCGACCAACCAGCCGTGAATGCAGGGCGTGGTCATGGCCTCAGGGTCGCTCATCATGGCATCCGGGATGCCCATCTGTCTCACCAGCAGCGCAGGATCAAGCCCGCGCTCGCGGGCAATGCGCAGTGCGGTATGGACGTAAATCATCGGTGAAGTGGGCTGGTACATCCAGTCTTGCGCGTGATCCACAGCCATTCGTTTGACCAAAAAAGATAAGCAACTTGAAACCGGAGCATCTCACGAGATCGCCCCAGATAGCAAGATAATGCCCTCCACCACCCCACAGATGCTGGGCACACCGCAAAAAAAACGTGGAACTACCGCGACATGATCGTAAGTCCGTATCCCTTGAATCAAATCCGTCCTTTAGTTGGGCGATCCCCAGGGCTGAGCCGTGACCAACGGCAGGCCAGCGTGGCAAAGCTGACCCGCCTGCGCGCAGCCATCCATCACGACTATGACGCCCTACGTCTGGCGCTGGTGCTGGATCAGCCGCATCGCCGGGAGTCCGAGATCGAGCTGTGCGAAATCATCGTCACCCTGCAAAAAATCAACCTGACGCTCATCACGCTCCAATCGACATCCACGACCTCCGATACACAGGTGCACCACGACCCGTGCGAAGCAGAGCAGCGGGTCAAGCTCATCACCGCCGATAATCACATGCCGTTTAAATCACTGTTTATGCCCCTGGTCGATGTGTTGGCCTGTGGCCGCAACGCCATTCTCAGCCCCTCAGAGCACGCGCCACACACGGCACGCATGATCTCGACGCTGATCGCTGAGCACTATGCGGTGAATGAAGTGATGTGTTTGGCCCATGCTGCCAGTGATCAGCGCCTGACCGCCTCTACTGCGACAGCGCTGCTACAGACGCGGATCACGCCGTAGTCCATCAATCCATCAATGCCTAATCTTTGGACGAGTGAATACCACATGACCGCCTACGAACGTAGATCTGACCCCGATCAGGCTGAGCCGACCCCGAGCGGCACAGCGCCTGATCTGCCGGACTTTTTGCCTTGGGTGATGCTCATGCAGGCGATCATGGAGGCCAAGCAGTATGAAATCAGCAATGCGGTACTGCCCGCAGTCCACAGCGGAAAAATCAAGAAAATCGCCACCCGCATAAAAAAAGCAACACCTAAAGCCTAGGCATAAAAAAGCGGCCTGTACCCCAGTACAGACCGCGCCATGCACCGCGTGACCGTTAGGCGACGATGCCAAACACCTGTTCCAACTCCTCCAGTGCCTCACTGGCATAAATCGCCATCTTTTGCAGACTCGGCAGGTTGTCGCGGCTGCCGGTAAAGCCGACATTGAGCTGACCATTGTAGCTCACGCCGGTGATATTCAGCGCTTGGCCTTGGGTGGGGATCGAGATCGGATAGCTGGCTTCCAGTTTCGCGCCATTCAGATACAGGGTATGCGCGGGGCCGGGCACATTGGAGATGGTCAGGTTCATCGGCGGGCGCACTTTGGCACCCAGACCGCTGATCATATACAGCCCAGCCGGGGCAAAGGTGAGGATAGTAAAGGCCAGCCGCGCCTGCTGGGGGATGCTTTTCAGATGACGCTTGGAGGCTTCCATCGAGGCGCGGATCGCGCTGTAGCGGTCCTTGGCATCTGCCACATCTGTTCCGAGCACCGTCCATAAAAAGCCGATGGCATTGCCGCCGCTCTCATCACCCGCCTCACGCAGGCTGACTGGCACACCGGCGATGAGTGAGCTGTCGGGCAGTGCATTTTGGCTCTGCAGATGACGCCGCAGCGCAGCACTGCAGATGGCGAGAAACACGTCATTCACCGAGCCGCCCGCCGCCTTGGCCACGGCTTTGATCCGACTCAGATCCAGTTGCTGGGTCGCCACCCGGCGCGCACCGGTCACCGCACCATTCAGCACCGAGTGCGGGGCTTCAAAAGGGCGCAAAATCGGCTCTGCCCCAGACGCGCGCTGAAACATCGGCTTGAAGGCTTGACTCATCACCCCCGGCCACTCGGTCAGTTTGAGCGGCGCAGCTTTGGCTTTGGGGGTGCGTGGGCCTTTGGCCGCACGGTCGCGATGCTCCCACGCCGGAAACCACTCGCCGTCGCGGGCAGTCGCCATGGCGCGCTCAAACAAGCGCATGGCGGTCATGCCATCGGCCAGGGTGTGATGCATCTTGCCGTAGATGGCGAATTGATTGTTTTCCAGCCCTTCGATCACATGGCAGGTCCACAGCGGGCGCGTGCGGTCGAGCAACTGGCTGTGCAGATGCGAGATCAGCTCGCCCAGCTCACGCTGACCACCCGGATCAGGCAGCGCCGAATGGCGCACGTGGTAGCCGAGATCAATATTGGTCGTCTCACGCATCGAGGGCGCAATGCCAGACAGCAATGAATTATTCAGCACCAGATTAAAGGGTTTGCCGACCGAGCTGACGGTGCGGAACCGCTTGACGATGTTTTTGATAAAATCAGCAGGTGCACCTTCGGGGATGCTAAAAATATGTAACCCGGCAATATGCATCGGGGTGTCACGCGTTTCTATTTTTAAGAAAGAGGCATCGGTGGTGGATAAACGTTTGGTCGTGGCTTGAGCCATCTTTACTCTCCAGTGTGGCGGTGGCTTGCTGCCACCCGCCTTGTTGCTATTGTTATGCGAGGTCTCGGCGCGACCCTGCCTACCCAAAGGTAGGCATGAATCTATTCTGCACCTTTGGTCAAATAAAGCTAGTGGAGATCAGGGCATTGATCGGGTCAGTCACACCCCCACCTTGCCCCGATACTTATCGACCAGCATATGCTTGCCCTTCAGTGCGCGCGACATCCAGCCCGCGCGGTACTGGCCGACGGGAAGCTCCAGCACGCCATGATTTTTGCCCAGCGTGATCACAGTGGTGGTCGGGGCAAAAGGCAGCGTGTATTTCTTGAGCTTCGCGCTATGCGGCGTCGCCAGCAGACGCTTCAGATTGGCAATCACCACCTTGGACTGAAACTGCACCCACAGCCCGCCTTTTTGCGCCAGATCGGAGACATCGCCGAGGGCAAAGATATGCGGGTGGCCTTTGACCTGCAGTGTCTGGGCGACCTTGATCTGACCGCGCTCATCCAGCGTATGGCTCAGATGCT
>JASLJP010000004.1 GCA_030152425.1 Aquirhabdus sp. | reverse complement strand
ACAGTCTCGATATGGAATTGTTTACGATGTGGACTCCACAACACCACATATGAGCTACTGGTGATAACCAACTCTTCTGACATAACACTCTCCTTGTATCGGCATACGGTTAGTTTTTTTAAGACTCAGAAAACCTAACCGCTGCACATCAGTATAAAGATGTTGTAGATCAATCCCGCACTAAAGGCAACCTCTTTCAGACAAAGAAATACTGCACGATATTGGCAGGTTTCCGACACACTGCTACACCTCAATATTACCAAGTAGACTCAAGCCTCAGGCAGTTGCTCTTTTTGTTGATAGAGGTCGGTATGTTGATCAGTCGTCGTCTGATACCCCCTGTAATAGCGCTTGGCGATCCAATTGATCAACGGATCGGTCATGCCGTTTAAAAAGGCGTAATTCATATTGTCATATCGATGATGGCGCATGTGATGCTGCTTGGGCAGTAGCAGCCAAAAGGATTGCAGTTGGCGAACCCAGCGCGCATCGCTGTTATGGCATAAATAATGCGATACCTCGGCAATCGATGAAAACACCGCAAAGTAAATGCCGGTCCACAACAACAGCGGCGGAACTGGCAACAACAGCCCAAACAGCAGCCATAGACTCGAGTAGACGACTAACCAAATCTTCGACCCTGACTCCTCGATATAAATGCGCCACAGCGGCCGATCACGGTAACGCGGAATGTCATGGTGCAAATGAAACGCCGCGATAAAGGGCCCGACTATAGATTCGTAATGATCATTGTGATCCATATAAAGATGAACAAGACCGTTGACGAAGTCTGCAAGGACATAGGCCATGATCACGGCCAATAGATGCCACCCCCACGCCAGGGGCACTGACCACAAGAGGGCAAACAACAACACTTGTAGCACGAGATTCGACCAAGACACCCATTGATTGATCCGCTGATAAATCCAGTGACTGTCGTACCGCTGCATGGCAGCGGCATACTGTCGTTGTTTGGCATTCCATTGTTTGGGCGGCATGAGCAGGTAGCCTTCAATTGTTCTGGGTGAAATTATAACGCCGTGTAGCACCTAATCATGTCAGAGATCGGTATACAAAATCATCGCCATTGACATGTGGTCACATAAACCACTAAGTTCGGGTTAATATGTATACAAACCAGCCGTGGTGAGCATCATGATCAATGCGCAGCCTAGCTTTACCCGCACTCCCGCACCCCTCATCGCACTACGGTGGCTGGCGACACTGCATGTGATCGGGGGAATAGCGCTTGCGATGATGCTGTGGATACCCAGCTCGCACCCGCTCATCCTTAGCCTGATGTATGGCGACACGCCGATCAACAATCCGCAGCACGTCATTTTTTGGATCTGCCTCATGGGACCGACGGTCGCCAGTTGGGGCGTCCTGTGTCGGATCTGTGTCGACTATTTTGCCGAGCAGCCCAGTCAGCGCACCTATCGCCGTCTCATCTTGGCACTGCTCGTCTGGGCGCCTCTTGATACCAGCATGTGCCTGAGCCATGGCATCTATATCGCCGGGATATTAAACGCCAGCGTGGTATTGTTGTTTTGGTATCTCTGCCATCGCTTGTGGCAAAAGCGGCAGCAAGGAATCGCCCCCTGATCGGACACCTCCCCTTGTTCATCCGGTGCATTTTTTATAGCGCGGCTTATCACCCGCAACCCACCTTCGCTTGATCGTCGAACAGATAATTTTTCACCGCAATTAAAGCCGATTAGAAAAAATCGGCTATACTACTCCGCTTTTAAATTCACCCATATGTTCCGCGCGTTTGCGCGTTTAAAATCAAGGAGTCTCACCCATGACCGTTAAGCCGCAAGTCGTGCCTACTGCCGCTGACATTCGTGAGGCTTTTTTGCGCTTCTTTGAAAGCAAGGGACATACCCGCGTTGCCTCCAGCAGCCTGATCCCAGCCAATGATCCGACGCTGCTGTTTACCAATGCAGGCATGAATCAATTTAAAGATACCTTTCTCGGCCTAGACCCACGCGACTACGTGCGGGCGACCTCGAGCCAAAAATGTGTGCGGGCGGGCGGTAAACATAACGACCTCGATAACGTCGGCTATACCGCGCGCCACCATACGTTTTTTGAAATGTTGGGCAACTTCTCCTTTGGTGATTACTTCAAACAAGACGCCATCAAGTTTGCTTGGGAATTTCTGACCAGTCCTGCTTGGATGAATATCCCGACAGATCGCCTGTATGTGACCATCTACGCCACTGACGACGAAGCCTACGGCTACTGGCAGAACGATATCGGTCTGGATCCCTCACGCATCATCCGCATCGGTGACAATAAAGGCGCACCGTATGCATCAGATAACTTCTGGGCAATGGGTGATACCGGTCCATGCGGTCCGTGCACCGAAATTTTCTATGACCACGGCGCAGAGATCGCCGGTGGATTGCCGGGTACACCTGAAGAAGACGGCGACCGCTTTATCGAGATTTGGAACTGCGTGTTTATGCAGTTTAACCGTCAAAAAGACGGTACGCTGCAGGCCCTGCCTGCTCCCAGCGTCGATACCGGTATGGGGCTGGAGCGTATCTCGGCGGTGATGCAGCATGTACATGCCAACTATGAAATCGACTTATTCCAACACCTGATCAAATCTGCCTGCGACATCATCGGCATCACCGACGAAGGTCAGCCTTCCCTGCGCGTCGTGGCTGACCACGCCCGCTCCTGCTCGTTCCTGATCGCGGATGGCGTGATCCCGAGCAATGAAGGTCGTGGCTACGTGCTGCGCCGGATCATTCGTCGTGCGGTACGTCATGGCAACAAATTGGGTGCTACGGGTTCTTACTTCTACAAGATGGTACAGCCGCTGATTGATGTGATGGGCGCGGCCTATCCCGAGCTGATCGCGCGTCGTGACGTGATCGAAGGCGCACTGCGTAAAGAAGAAGAACAATTTGCCCGTACGCTGGAACAAGGCCTCAAACTGCTCGAAGCCGAGCTACCTACACTGAAAGGTACCGTCATCGACGGTGAAATCGCCTTTAAGCTTTATGACACCTACGGCTTCCCGGTCGATCTGACCGCCGATATCGCGCGTGAGCGCGGCCTGACGGTCGATCAAGCCGGCTTTGATGTGGCGATGGATGAGCAGCGCCGCCGTGCGCGTGACGCGGGTAAATTCACCGTCGATTACAACAGTTTTGTCAAAGTCGACAGTACCACCACGTTTGCGGGCTATGACGCGACAGCCGGTAAAGGCAGTATCGTTGCGCTGTATAAAGACAGCCAACCGGTCGACAGCCTCAGTGAAGGGGATGAAGGCTTTATCATCCTTGATCAAACGCCGTTTTATGCAGAATCCGGTGGTCAGGTCGGCGATACCGGCATCTTGACCGGTCTAGATGGCATCTTTGAAGTCCACGATACCAAGAAATCGGGCAACGCCATCGTCCATCAGGGCGTGGTCACGATGGGCAAAATCAGCGCGGCACAAACCGTAGAAGCGGAAGTCAAAGCCGACCTGCGTGCGGCGATCTCGCGGAATCACTCAGCGACCCACTTGCTGCATGCCGCGCTGCGCCAAGTACTCGGCGCACACGTAACCCAAAAAGGTTCGCTGGTCAGCGCCGATTTGCTCCGTTTTGACTTTTCCAATGATCAAGCGGTCACGCCAGAGCAAATCAACGCGGTCGAACGTTTGGTCGCGCAAGAGATCATCGCCAACACGGCGGTTGAAACCGAAGAAATGAGCATGGCGGATGCCAAAACCAAAGGCGCGATGATGCTCTTTGGTGAAAAATATGGCGATGAAGTCCGTGTACTGGCGATGGGTAATAAATCCAACGACCAATACTTCTCGGTCGAGCTATGCGGTGGTATCCACGTGCAGCGCACTGGCGATATCGGCCTGCTGAAAATCATCAGCGAAGGCGGTATCGCGGCAGGTATCCGTCGTATCGAAGCCGTCACTGGCATGAATGCGCTGAACTATATCCAGACTGGCGAACGTCAACTGGTACAGATCGCGGGTCTGACCAAGAGCAACCGCGGCCAGACGTTCGAGAAGGTCTCTGCCCTCGCCGACCGTAGCCGTGATCTGGAAAAACAGATTGAACGTCTAAACCAAAAACTGGCCAATGCCCAAAGCGTGGAGCTGGCGGAACAAGCCCGCGTCGTTGGCGGCATCAAGGTGCTGGTGGCATCACTCGATCAAGTCGATGGCAAAACCTTGCGAACACTGCTGGACAGCGTCAAGTCGCGTCTGCCGGAGAGTGTGATCGTACTCGGCGCAACCGATGGCGACAAAGTCAGCCTGCTGGCAGCGGTGTCTGCATCACAGTTTGGCAAGGTGAAAGCCGGTGAAATTATTAGCCATCTGGCAGGTCTGCTGGGCGGCAAAGGCGGCGGCAAACCAGACCTCGCGCAAGGCGGCGCCCCGCTCGGCCCTGACTATGCCAAGGTGATGAGCGATCTACCGGCATGGATTGAAGCAAAATTGGCTTAATGCAGTAGACTTCCACTGACTTATTTGTTTAGCAATGTGTTTAAAGCAAGGAAAAACGAAACCTCATGGCACTGATTGTCCAAAAATACGGCGGCACCTCGATGGGTACGCCAGAGCGTATCCTTAACGTATCACGCCGCGTCAAACGCTGGCATGACAATGGCCATCAAGTGGTGGTTGTCGTCTCCGCCATGAGCGGCGAGACCAACCGCCTGATCGGCCTCGCTAAAGCGATTACTGAGACCCCTGATCCACGCGAACTGGATCAAATGCTGTCGACCGGTGAACAAGTCACCATCGCCATGTTGGCCATGTCGCTGAAAAGTATTGGGTTAAGTGCAAAATCCTATACGGGCGGTCAGGTCGTGATTCGTACCGATAGCTCGTTTAACAAAGCGCGTATCCAGTCGATCGACGAAGCCGCGGTGCGTAAAGACCTCGACTCAGGCTCGGTCGTGATCGTGGCGGGCTTCCAAGGGATCGATGATGCAGGCAACGTGACCACGCTCGGTCGCGGCGGCTCGGACACCACCGGTGTGGCGATGGCTGCAGCACTCAAAGCAGACGAATGCCAAATCTATACGGATGTGGATGGGGTATATACCACCGATCCGCGCGTGGCGCCTAAAGCAAAAAAACTTGACCGTATTACCTTTGAAGAAATGCTTGAGATGGCCAGCCTAGGCTCTAAAGTATTGCAAATTCGTTCGGTCGAATTTGCTGGCAAATACCAAGTGCCCCTGCGCGTCTTGTCCAGCTTTGATAATGACAATGACGGCGCCTACGACGATGAATTCAAACGCAACGTCGGGACTTTAATTACGACTGAATCGGAAACCACTATGGAACAACCCATTATCTCTGGTATCGCGTTTAACCGTGACGAAGCTAAACTGATCGTACGCGGTGTACCTGATCAACCCGGTATCGCATCCCGCATCCTCTCCCCAGTTGGCGATGCCAATATCGAAATCGATATGATCGTGCAAAACGTCGCGGCTGATGGCACGACCGACTTCACCTTTACCGTCAATCGCTCGGAGTATAAAAAGACCCTTGAGCTGATGCAGGAAATCGGCCGTGATGTCGGCGCGCGTGAAGTCACTGGCGATGACAGCATCGTCAAAGTGTCGATTGTCGGCGTTGGTATGCGCTCGCATGCTGGTGTGGCCAGCAAGATGTTCCGCACCTTGGGTTCAGAAGGGATTAATATCCAAATGATTTCGACGTCGGAGATTAAAATATCTGTCGTTGTTAATGAAAAATATCTGGAACTTGCTGTTCGTTCATTGCACACTGCATTTGAATTAGATCGTGCATCCGGTGAAAGCCGCGCGCAAGCCTAAATCGTATGAGACGCCGTAACATGAAACGGACGGCGTCTCAGCTATGCCTGACACATTATGAAATAAATAATGAACGCTTTCACTCGAATAAGTACTGAAAAAAGAGACTTAGGGATTGTGGAGACATTATGGAATACGCCATACTGCACGCAGGACGATGCGTTGATTAAGATGAATCAAGGAGAATTTTCATGCTGATTTTGACCCGCCGTGTGGGCGAGACGTTAATGGTGGGTGACGAAGTAAGTGTCACGGTGCTTGGAGTTAAAGGTAATCAAGTCCGTATTGGTGTGAATGCCCCTAAAGAGGTTTCCGTCCATCGTGAAGAGATTTACCAACGTATTCAGCACGAACGTGCCATGCACGAACATCTGCAACATTTAGAGCAGGATTATCAGCCATCTTTTGATGATGAGCCGTTTAATCGTTAATGCTCTACATCAGAATGATTTTAATCAACATTTGGATGTAGCCTTTCCCGTATGATGTGACTGAATACCGCCTCATCGTACTAAGCTTGCTACAGTCCAATCTTGTTGATGAGTTTTAATTTCATAACATCACCACGACCCACCGACTGCCTAAACCTTTCTGATATGCGTTAGCCCCTTCCCTACGCCTTTAGCTCAACCGGATAGAGCATCTGCCTCCTAAGTGGAAGACGTGGGTTCGAGTCCCGCAGGGCGTACCAATATTATTTATAATTCAAAAAGATAGCAAAACAAATACTTCACTCGCCCATCATCAGCGCTGAATACTGCTGAGTAGTCTGTTTAATAAAATCCCACGTAATGCGTGTCCGAGCGACATCTTTTAAATCAGTGGGCATCATCATCCAAAAGGTACGCGTGAGTTGCACCTGATCAGACAGGATTGGGAGCAGCCGTGGTTCTTGTTTGGCCATAAAGGCGGGTAAGATCGCAATTCCCGCGCCCGCCAACGCCGCCTGCTGCTGCCCAAGCAAACTGGTGCTGCGAAAGGCGACACGCTCTGGCGTGCACAGCTCACTCAAATAGTTCAGCGTTTGGCTCATCAATAAATCGTCGATATAGCTGACAAAGGTATGCTGCGGCAGGTCTTCGACCGACTGAATGACGGCGTGCTGGGCGAGATACTCTACCGAGGCATACAGGCGTAGGACGTAGTCGGTCAATTTGGTAATGATAAACGGCCCGCGTGAGGGCCGCTCCAGCGTTATGACGATATCCGCTTCACGCCGTGATAGATTAACCAGTCGCGGTACGGCAAGCAGATCAATCGAAAGATAGGCATGCTGGCGAGTGAGTTGGCCCAGATGCTGAGCCAGAAAAAACGTGCCGTAGCCCTCGGTCGCGCCGACCCGCACCAGCCCGGACAGCGCACTGTCGTCACTACCCGCTTGCTGCTGGATAAGCAGGCTGGCGTCTTCCATACGCTCAGCCTGCACCAGCAGTT
>JASLJP010000318.1 GCA_030152425.1 Aquirhabdus sp. | reverse complement strand
GATCGGCTTGGATCTGCCCCATCAGACGTCCGGTGTCCTGCTGTGGAAAGAATCCTTTCGGGATAATCACATACAGATAGACGTTCAGCACGACGGTAATGAGCAGCACCACCAGCATCACGATCCAATGCCCCAGCACCCAGGCCAGCGAACGGCGATAACCATCGAGCATGCCGTCAAAGAAGCGCTCACTGGCGCGCGCAAAACGACCGGGCTGCGGCTGGTCTGACTTGGCCTTGAGCAAGCGTGAACACATCATCGGGGTCAAGGTCAGTGAGATGACAAGCGAGACCAACACCGCCGCTGACAGCGTGACCGCAAACTCGCGGAACAGCCGACCCATCATGCCACTCATAAACATGATCGGGATAAACACCGCGATCAGTGACAGACTCATCGACACCACGGTAAAGCCGACTTCGCGCGCACCCAGCAGCGACGCCGCCATCGGCTTCATGCCGTTTTCGATATGGCGGCTGATGTTTTCCATCACCACGATGGCATCGTCAACCACAAAGCCTGTGGCGACCGTCAACGCCATCAGCGATAGGTTGTTTAAGCTAAAACCGGCCAGATACATGACCACAAAGGTACCCAGCAAGGACAGCGGCACGGCCACGCTGGGGATCAACGTCGCGCGCAGATTGCGCAGGAACAGGAACACCACCATGATCACCAGCGCGATCGAGATGATCAGCGTGTGCTCGACGCTCTTCAGCGAGGCGCGGATGGTCGGGGTGCGGTCATTGGCGATCTTGACGTTGATCGCTGCAGGCATCGATGCCTTCATCTGCGGCAGGATTTTTTTGATCCGGTCTACGGTCTCCAGGATATTGGCACCCGGTTGGCTATTGATCTGCACCAGCACCGACGGCTCGCCGGAAGACATCCCCGCGTTACGCAGGTTTTCCACCGAATCGGTGACTTCAGCGACATCGGACAGGCGTACCGGGCTGCCGTTATGAAAACTGAGAATGAGGGGCAGATATTCTTTGGCGGTTTTGGCCTGATCACTGGCGTAGATCTGCCAGTGTTTATCGCCCGATTCGAGCAGCCCCTTAGGGCGATTGGCATTGGCGGCAGACAGGGTGTTTTTCACGCTGTCCATCGAGAGGCCGTATTTGTTCAATGCCGTGGGATTCATTTCCACGCGCACGGCAGGCAGCGAGCTGCCGCCGACACTGACCTGCCCCACGCCCTCGATCTGCGAGATTTTTTGGGCGAGGATGGTCGAGGCGGCGTCATACATCTGACCTTGACTTAAGGTCTTCGAGGTCAGCGCGAGGATCAGCACCGGCGCATCGGCCGGATTAACCTTGCGATAGCTTGGGTTGCTCGGCATACCGCTAGGCAGTAGCGCGCGCGAGGCATTGATCGCCGCCTGCACATCGCGTGCTGCGCCGTCGATATCGCGGTTTAGCTCAAACTGCAGCGTCACCCGCGTTGAACCTAGCGAACTGCTGGAGGTCATCTCGGTGACCCCGGCGATACGCCCCAGCGAACGCTCCAGCGGGGTTGCCACTGTAGCGGCCATCGTTTCCGGCGAAGCACCCGGCAGGGAGGCAGACACCGAGATAGTCGGCACATCGACCTGTGGTAAGGGCGCGACCGGCAGCAGATTAAACGCCACGATGCCGGACAATGCCAGCCCGACGCTCAAGAGGGTGGTCGCCACCGAGCGCTGGATAAAGACCGAGGTAAAGCTCATTGCGCGCTACCCGACTGGCTGCCCTGCGCAGATCCGATACCGTTTCTGCGCGCACGCCAATCGATGACGCGCCGTTTGACACGGTCAAAGGCCAAGTAAATGACAGGGGTGGTAAACAGGGTCAGCACCTGACTGACCAGCAGCCCGCCGACCATGGTGATCCCCAGCGGATGACGCAGCTCCGAGCCGACACCCGTGCCGAGCATCAGCGGCAATGCACCGAGCAGCGCCGCCATGGTGGTCATGAGGATCGGGCGGAAACGCAGCAAGGAGGCTTGGTAAATCGCCTCACGCGGCGACTTGCCCTCTTCGCGCTCCGCCTCGATGGCGAAGTCGATCATCATGATGGCGTTTTTCTTCACGATACCGATCAGCAGGATGATGCCGATGATGGCAATCACCGACAGATCCGTGCCTGACACCATCAGTGCCAGCAAAGCGCCAATCCCCGCCGACGGCAAGGTCGACAGGATGGTCACCGGATGGATATAGCTCTCATACAGCACGCCGAGCACGATATACATGGTCACGATCGCCGCCAAGATCAGCCACAGTTGATTGGTCAGCGACGCGCGGAAGGCCAGCGCCGCGCCTTGGAACTCGGTCTGAATACTGGCCGGCATGGCGATTTCTTTTTCCGCCGCCTCAATCGCCTTCACCGCATCCCCCAAGGATGCACCCGGAGCAAGGTTAAACGAGATGGTATTGGCGGGGAACTGCCCCAGATGGTTGATGACCAGCGAACCCGGCCGCTCGGTCACTTTGGCCACGGTCGACAGTGGCACTTGGTGACTGGCGACACTGGTGGTCGTGGTCGTCGCACCGCTGCCTGCACTGCTGCCCGCCGACTGGGTCGAGGTAGTCGAGGTATTGGCGGTCACATAGAGATCATTGAGTGCGATAGGGCCTTGCTGGAACTCAGGTTTGACTTCGAGCACGACGC
>JASLJP010000316.1 GCA_030152425.1 Aquirhabdus sp. | reverse complement strand
CATGTCCGCCATGGCCATCAATGGCGTGGTTGAGCAGTACTCCAGTAGCAATGCCATCCGCTTCCTCAAAAACGGCGATGTCTGTATTTTTGTCGCCGGTACGGGCAATCCGTTCTTCACCACCGACACCGCTGCCTGCCTGCGCGGCATCGAGATCGAAGCCAAACTGATTTTGAAAGCCACCAAGGTCGATGGGGTCTATAATAAAGACCCAAACAAACACGACGATGCCGTGCGCTACGAGCACCTGACCTTTGATCAAGTGCTGGATGAAAAACTGGAAGTGATGGACCTGACCGCGATCTGCCTGTGCCGTGACCACGATGTGCCGCTACAGGTGTTCAATATGAACAAACCCGGCGCCCTGCTCAGTGTGGTGATGGATGGCAACGAAGGCACACGCGTTACCCGCTAAGTGTTGCCTATGCGGCGCGCTTTACCATGAATGAATATTGATAAGGAACACAACGATGATTAATGATCTCAAAAAAGACGGCGAAATTCGCATGAAGAAGAGCCTTGAGTCGCTCGAGCATGGCTTCTCCCGCGTCCGTACCGGCCGCGCCCATCCGGCGATGCTCAAAGACGTGCAAGTGCCTTACTACGGCTCAGACGTTCCGCTCAACCAAGTTGCCAACGTCGGTGTCGATGATGCGCGTACCTTGGTCGTGCAGCCTTTTGAGCGCAGCATGGTCAGCGTGATCGACAAAGCCATCCGCGAAAGCGATCTGGGGCTGAACCCAATCTCCGGCGACGTGATCCGCGTCCCCCTACCGGCACTGACCGAAGAAACGCGCAAAAACATGCAGAAACTGGCACGCGGCGAAGCCGAAAACGCCCGGGTGGCGGTGCGTAACATCCGCCGCGACGTACTGGGTGATGTCAAAGACCTGCTGAAAGAGAAAGAAATCTCCGAAGACGACGAGCGCCGCGCGACCGACGACGTGCAAAAGCTCACCGACAAATACATCGCTGAAATCGACAAGCAACTTGCGGCGAAAGAAGCCGAACTGCTGCAGGTATAAGCCCTTGGCAGCGCCCG
Organism: Aquirhabdus sp.; assembly: GCA_030152425.1. Taxonomy (GTDB): domain Bacteria; phylum Pseudomonadota; class Gammaproteobacteria; order Pseudomonadales; family Moraxellaceae; genus Aquirhabdus. The sequence goes on along the minus strand of JASLJP010000316.1, from coordinate 3,401 downwards.
ATCTGATCGATGACGTGCCCGCAGGTCATCCGCCCCGACACGTCGCCATCATCATGGATGGCAACAACCGCTTTGGCCGTCAGCACCATCTCAAAGACGGCGGCGGTCACCGTGCCGGTAAGGATCAGCTCGACGTCATCGCTCAGCATGCGCGGCGCTGTGGTCTGGAGGTCCTGACCGTATTTGCGTTTTCCAGTGAAAACTGGCGTCGTCCACCGGACGAAGTCGCGCTGCTCATGCAGTTGTTTGAGCAGGCACTGATCGATCAAGTGCCGCGTATGCTCGGCGAGCGCATCGCCATGCGCTTTATCGGCGATCGCAGCAAGATGTCGCCCAAGCTGCAGCAGATGATGCTGGATGCCGAAACCAAAACCGCCCCCGATTCTGTCATGACCATGGTCATCGCCATCAGCTATGGTGGCCTGTGGGATATGGCGCAAGCCGCGCAGAAACTGGCGGCACAGGTGGCTGCCGGTACGCTGCGGGTCGAGGACATCGACGAGGTGCGTATGCAGCAACAGATCGAGATGGGCGACCTGCCACCGGTCGATCTGCTGATCCGCACCGGCGGCGAGTACCGCTTGTCCAATTTTGTCCTGTGGCAAGCCGCCTATGCCGAGCTGTATTTTACCGATACGCTGTGGCCAGCTTTTGACGAAGCCGAGTTTGACCGCGCGTTGGGTCAATTCTCCTTCCGCGAGCGCCGCTTTGGCCGCACCAGCGAGCAGGCTGCTGCCCATCAGAGCGAACAAAATCTTGCAGCACAACAATTACCGCCATCACACTCATTAAAACAACGCCAAGGTGATCCGCATGTTTGAACGGATTCGGACGGGATTAATCTTAATCGCCATCGTATTGCTGTGCCTCTTTGCCACCCATAGCCCGATACCGATGCTGCTGCTCATGGCAGTCACCGTCGCGGTCGGTGCGACCGAGTGGACCAAGTTTGGTCTGGGGCATGGCCGTGAGTATCAGTACCCGTGGATGTATGTACTGCTCACCTTTGCGCTGGCAGCGACGGCGGCCAGTCTGCATCTGCTGTGGCCGGTCGTATGGCCGATCATCTGGGCTGTGGCGACCGTATTCTGGCTGTCGGCCTTGGTCACGGTGGTCAAGTATCCGGAGCCGGGTATTACCAATGAGCGTTGGTTACCCGAGATCGGGGTGCTGCTCATCATCGGCTGTACGCTGGCGATCTTCTTCTTGTGGCAGGCGTCGCCATGGTGGCTGATGTACCTGTTTGGTCTGGTGTGGGTGGCCGATAGCGGTGCCTATTTCACCGGCAAATTCTTGGGTAAACGCAAACTCATCCCCGATGTCAGCCCCAACAAAACCATCGAAGGTCTGCTGGGCGGGCTGGCACTGACGCTGGTCCTCATCGCGGCAGTGGCTCATCATCAGCATCTGACGTCGCTGCATCTGGTCGGCTTTGTACTGCTGTCGGTGCTGACCGTGTTTGCATCGGTACTGGGCGATCTGTTTGAGTCTCTGCTCAAACGCAAAGCCAATATCAAAGACTCCGGCACGCTGCTGCCGGGTCATGGCGGTGTGCTCGACCGTATCGATTCGATGCTGGCCGCAGCACCGATCTTTGCACTGGGCTTTTATCTTGCAGGCGGGTTCTAAGCATGCTGCATACCCCGGATACGGCACAGGACGGCGCAACGCGACTGCAAAATGTCTGTATCCTGGGGGCGACCGGCTCGATCGGTGACAGCACGCTCAAGGTGCTGGCGCTGCATCCCGCACGCTACCGCGTCTATGCCTTAAGCGGCCACCACCGTCTCGATAAACTCGCCGAACTGACCGCGACCTATCAGCCCGAGATCGTCAGCCTGCCGGACGATATGGCCGAGCTGTTCGTGATCCATTTCAAACACAATTTCCCCCACGCCAAACTGCCCGAGCTGGTCGAAGGCGAGGCGGGGCTGCGCCGTATCGCCGCCCATCCCGATGTGGATGTGGTCATGGCCGCCATCGTCGGCAGTGCTGGCCTCGCACCGACGCTGGCTGCGGTGGAGGCGGGCAAACGTGTGCTGCTGGCCAACAAAGAAGCGCTGGTCATGGCGGGCAGTCTGTTTATGGACTGTGTCAAAAAATCCGGTGCCACCTTGCTACCGGTCGACTCCGAGCACAATGCGATTTTTCAGTGCCTGCCGCACGATTATTTTACTAGCGCTGAATGCCTCAAGTCCGGCAGCTCCCGCGCCGGGGTGTCGCAAATCCTGCTGACCGCCTCGGGTGGGCCGTTCCGCAGCTTTAGCGCCGCCCAGCTTGAAACCGTTACACCTGAGCAAGCCTCCAAGCACCCCAACTGGGTGATGGGTGCCAAGATCACGGTCGACTCCGCCACCTTGATGAACAAAGGTCTGGAACTGATCGAAGCCTGCCATCTGTTTGAGCTGCCACCTGAGCGCGTCACCGTGGTCATCCATCCGCAGAGCATCATTCACTCACTGGTGCAGTACGTCGATGGCTCGACCTTGGCGCAGATGGGCAATCCCGACATGAGCACGCCGATTGCCCATGCTTTGGCGTGGCCAGCACGCATCGACGCCGGGGTTGCGCCGCTGGATTTGTTTCAAGTGGCCAGCCTCAACTTTGAGCGGCCGGACGAAGATCGCTTCCCCTGTTTACGTCTCGCGCGTGAGGCGATGCAGGTCGGTGGCACGACGCCTGCGGTGCTGAATGCCGCCAACGAAGTGGCGGTGGCTGCGTTTTTAGATGGACGGATTAAATTCACCGATATTCCTCGCATCATTCAGGCAGTTATTACACAATTACCCATGATTGCCGCTCGCGACCTTGCCACAATCCTGCAGTACGACACATCTGCGCGCCAGTTGGCAAAACAGTTGATGGTTTAATGGATAAAGCCCTCAATCTGCGTGTGTAACCGTGTCCATAGAACGATTATTTTGACCCTATAGAGTATTCATGAGTTTTTTCCACATCGTATTAGCTGCGCTCCTGCTCTTAGGGCCTTTGGTGGCCATTCATGAGTTTGGTCACTTTTGGGTTGCGCGCCGCTTCGGTGTCAAAGTACTCACCTTTTCCATCGGTTTTGGCCCTGCGCTATTTAAATGGCGCAGCAAAACCTCGGGAACGCAATACCAGTTTTCGGTGATCCCGCTCGGGGGGTTCGTCAAGATGGTGGATGAGCGCGAGGGCAATGTGTCCAGCGAAGATCTGCCCTTTGCCTTTACCCAGCAGTCGCCGCTGAAACGTCTCGCCATCGTCGCAGCTGGTCCGTTGATCAATCTGCTGTTTGCCGTCTTCTTGTTGTGGGTGCTGCTGCTGCCGAAATCCGAGCATCTCAATACCCGCATCTGGCAGGTCGACCCCCATACCCCCGCCGCCCAAGCTGGGCTGCTGCGTGGCGATCTGGTCACCTCGGT
>JASLJP010000285.1 GCA_030152425.1 Aquirhabdus sp. | reverse complement strand
TAACCTGATCGCCGATGCAGAAGCACGCGGCGTGCTGAAATCCGGCATCACCATCATCGAACCCACCAGTGGCAACACCGGTATCGCGCTGGCGTTCGTCGCTGCAGCGAAGGGCTATAAAATCGTGCTGACCATGCCGTCTTCCATGAGTCTGGAGCGTCGGAAAGTGCTTAAAGCACTGGGTGCAGAGCTGGTGCTAACCGACCCAGCCTTGGGGATCAAAGGCGCGGTCGACGAAGCACAGCGTATCAAAGACAGTGACCCAGACCACTACTTCCTGCCGCAGCAGTTTGAAAATCCGGCCAACCCTGAAATCCATCTGAAAACCACCGGCCCTGAAATCTGGCAAGCCACCAATGGCCAGGTTGATGCGTTCGTGGCAGGCGTAGGCACTGGCGGTACCATCAGCGGGGTGTCGAAATACTTTGAACAGGTCAAAGGTCAGCCGCTGCACAGCATCGCGGTCGAGCCGACCGAGTCGCCACTGATCACCCAAACGCGGAACGGCGAGCCGATCAAACCTGCACCGCACAAAATCCAAGGCATCGGCCCGAACTTCCTGCCGAAAAACCTCGACCTGTCCATCGTCGATGAAGTGCAGACCGTAAGCTCGGATGAGGCCATCGCCTGGTCACGTCGTCTGGGTACCGAAGAAGGCATCCTGACCGGCATCTCGGGCGGTGCGGCCATCGCAGCCGCAGTGAAAGTCGCCGAGCGTCCAGAGTGGCAGGGCAAGACCATCGTGGTCGTACTGCCAGACTCGGGCGAGCGCTATCTGTCGTCGGTGCTGTATGCCGGTCTGTTTGACGACGCCTAATCGTTTGTAGATCGCATAGTGTTTGACGCATGCCACCTTGCACCACGCAGGGTGGCTTTTTTTTGCCTGCACCGCCGCGTGCACGCGCCGTGTAGCCATTAAGTAACACTGTATGAAAACAGCACGTTAAATGGCATACTGCATGGTAACTAATAAGTACTGACTCCCACGCTCATGCACGCTCTTTCTATCGCCATTTATGCCATGGTCGCGGCCAGTGTGCTGCCTTTTTTGACCGCCAGCCTGTCTAAACTTCTGGGTCGTTTTAAACTCAAAGACAATGATAATCCACGCATTTTTCAGCAAAGCCTGACCGGTGTCGCTCAGCGCACCCATGCCGCACAGCTGAATGCCTATGAGACGCTGCCGGTCTTTCTCGCCGCGGTACTCACGGCCGAGTATATGGTGGTGAACCAAGGCGCGATCAACCAACTGGCGTGGGCCTATGTCGTCCTGCGCGTGCTGTATACCGTGGCCTATATGATCAACATGTCAGTGCTACGCTCGACGCTGTGGACCTTAAGCTTTAGCTGTTCGATGCTGCTTTTTTTTCTGGCGCTGCGCACCGCTTAGGCAGCGGTTATCACGTCAGGCGGTATGCTCAGCGGTTTAAATGCGAAGTTTTAACGCATTGGCTACATGCAAACCTCAACAAAATCGCACCAAATCGGCGTATTTATCGCTATAATATGCCGTGCAAAATTTTCTTAAAGTGCTAACTCGCTGACGCCGTCGTCATGACGGATGAGGCAACTATTCGAGTAAATGAAATGAGCTATAACAACATTCCTCCGGGTAAAGATGTGCCACACGACATCTATGTCATCATCGAAATCCCAGCCAATGCTGATCCGATCAAATACGAAATCGACAAAGATTCCGATGCGCTGTTCGTAGACCGTTTCATGGGCACCCCAATGTTCTACCCAGCCAACTACGGCTACATCCCGAACACCCTGTCCGAAGATGGCGACCCACTAGACGTGCTGGTTGTCACCCCATATCCAGTCGTTGCTGGTTCGGTGATCCGCGCACGCGTCGTTGGTAAACTGGACATGGAAGATGATGGCGGCGTAGACGCTAAACTCATCGCTGTACCACATGACAAGCTGACCCCGCTCTACAAGCACGTTCAAGAATACACCGACCTGCCAGAGCTGCTGATCAAGCAAATCGAACACTTCTTCACCCGCTACAAAGATCTCGAGCCAGGCAAATGGGTCAAGATCCGTGGCTGGCAAGGTGCTGAAGTTGCACGTCAAGAAATCATCAAATCAATCGAAGCCGCTAAAAAATAAGCTGCTCGTACGTGTTTGATAAAAATGCCCCTATATTTGGGGCATTTTTTATGCCATAACAGAACGACATCGCACGAGACTGCACAGGAGCCGCCCCCATGTCCATCACCCGTATCCACACCGGCCGCCGTATGAGCGAGATCGTCATCCATGGCGACACCGTCTATCTGGCCGGCCAAGTCGGCGAAAGCGGCAAGACCATCGAGGCGCAAACCGCCGAGGCACTGTCCCATGTCGAGCGCTTCCTGATCGAAGCGGGCTCCTCCAAAGAGCATATCCTGCAGGTAGTGATCTGGCTCAAAGACATCAATGACTTTGACGCCATGAACAGCATCTATGATGAGTGGATTCCCGAAGGTCATACGCCTGCCCGCGCCACCTCGGAGGCCAAACTCGCCGACCCATCGCTGTTGGTCGAGTTTGTGGTGACGGCGGCGTTGGCCTAGACCGAGAAATCGTCATCAAAAAACCCGCGATCAACGCGGGTTTTTCTATGCGGCAACGGTTTAAAGCACAGTGCCCATCTTGCCGCCCATCACCACCGCACTGTCCGCAGTCAGCGATTCGATCCACTGCACCTTGTTGGGCTCAAACAGTACCACAGCAGTCGAGCCAAGGTAGAAACGACCCAGCTCGGCGCCTTTGTCCAGTTGCAGATTATGCTTTTGCTGCTCGATCTTGCCGGTTGGTTTGGCTTTGCCGGTGGCGACGGTCTCGATACCGGCGACGATCATCGCGCCAACCAGTACCACGGCCATACGACCCAGCTCGGTATCAAACAAACAGACCATGCGCTCGTTGCGGGCAAACAGGCCTTCGACATGCTGGGCGGTGGTGCCATTGACCGAAAACAGCTCGCCGGGGATATACAGGGTGTCGGTCAGACGACCCGCGAATGGCATATGCACGCGGTGATAGTCACGCGGCGACAGGTAAACGGTGGCAAACTCACCATCGTGAAATGGCGCAGCGAGGCGTGCATCGCCGATCAATTGATTGACCGAAAACGACTGGCCTTTGGCCTGAAACACGTCGTCGCCGACGATCTTGCCCAGTTGGGAGATCGCGCCGTCCGCTGGAGAGACGATGGCGTCTGCGGCGGGGTCTATCGTACGGGCATTGTCTTTCAGCGCGCGGGTAAAGAAGTCGTTAAAGCTGGCATAGGCAGTCAGGTCGGGCTGCGCAGCCAGCGACATGTCGATCTCGTAACGTGAGGCAAAGCTTTTGATAAAGGTGTTTTTGACCCAGCTGACTTCGCTTGCGGCCAATGCACCGACGAGACGGCTCAGGGGATGCTGCGGCACAAGGTGCTGAAACAGAATAAAGGGGTTGGTCGATATCGGCATTTTTTGAGGGTATCCCTAGCTGCAGCGCTGCAATGAAAAACTAAAGTGGTAGCGGTCAGTATAAGTGTAAAATCGCTAAAACCAAGCATCACGGCCAAAAAATGATGAGCACACCCCCGACCCCGCCTGTAATTACCCCACATCGCTGCGGCTGGTGTGGCAGCGATCCGCTGTATGTCGCCTATCATGACGAGGAGTGGGGACGCCCACAGCACGATCCGGTCAAGCTGTTTGAAAAAATCTGTCTGGAAGGCCAGCAGGCAGGGCTATCGT
>JASLJP010000251.1 GCA_030152425.1 Aquirhabdus sp. | reverse complement strand
GCAGTGATAGACCTTCGAGTTGGTGTTGACCCATACTTGGCCTGCGCCGCCACCCTGCGCCACAGTGGTTGTTGTCGTTGTGGTGGTTGCAGGTGCTGGTGCAGCGGTCGGTGTAGGTGCGGCCGTTGGTGCGGCAGCCGGTGCTGTTGCAGCTTTTTTGCCCAAGCCAAAGAAGCGTTGATTGGCCGGTGCGGCAGCGGGGGCTGCGGCCGGTGCAGGGGCTGCAGCGGCTGGTGCTACAGTGGCGGCCGCGCCAGCAGCGGCGTACCACTCTTGCACGCCTTTATGACCACGGCATGCGCCTTGTTTGCTGGCGCCTGTCCAGTAGGTGCCGTCTTTACACAGGCCGGTCGAGCCAGCAGGCGCTGCGCCGGTATGGGTGACGGTGGTCGAGGCGGCAACGGTCGGTGCAGCAACGACTGCAGGGGCTGTGATTTTTGCTTTGGTGGTGGTTGTCGTCGTGCTGGTCGCGGCTGGCGCTGCGCCTGCGGCGTACCAGTCCTGCACGCCGGTATGGCCTTTACATGCGCCTTGCTTGCTGGCGCCTGTCCAGTAGGTGCCATCTTTACACAGACCAGTTGCGCCTGCGGGCGCACCGGCAGGGGCGGCGGTGGTATTGATCTTGGCGTAGACGCCTGCGCTGCTCATGAGTCCTGCAGCGAGGAGGGCAGATGCAAATAGTGCTTTCATAGGAATTCTCGCTTGTATGAATCAAAGGGTGGTTGATCAAAAATACAGCTTGGTGCACGCGTGGTTATAGTGCAGGTTATACAGCGTAAACTGTGAGGCAGGTCATTATTTTAAGCGTAATATCATCACGATATCGGGATACAGCCGGCTTGCCTCCGAGCTGTCTTGAGCATAACTTGAGCATCGCGAGTTGTGTCAATTTATTACAAATAATAACGATATATGGCGATTGTGGAGAAATATAGCGCGTGACACTAACGCGGCTGATACCAGCGGTCGATCCCGACTTGGCGCAGGGCGAGCCGGGTGGGCTGATCGGGCAGCCACTGGTCATAGTCGGCCGTGGCACGCATCAGGAAATCCAGGATCGTCCAGTGCTGGCGTAGTACCCGGCGCAGGCGATGGGGCAGCATGGGATGAAACAGCCCAAAGCGCTGAAAGAACTGTCGCGGGTTCTTACGCAGCCAGAGCCATGAGCCTAGCTCAAGGGTGTAGGGCAGCAGCATGCTGCCGCCATCGTTGTTGGCGATGTTATACAGGTAGTCCCACAGGTCACCGTGGGTGGTGTAGTGGATGCTTTGCGGCTCGATGGTGTAGAAGTCGTGCAGCGGATAGTTTTGATTGAACAGGTCGCAGAGTGCCACGGCCTCGGCCAGATGCGGGGGCGGCATGCGGTGGGCAGCATAGGGAAACCATAGCCGATCCTGCGTACCAAAGCCCGAGTGCAGATCCATCGCCATCATAAACGATGCTTTTTGACGGGTTTGCATCACGCTGTCGATCAGTGCTTGGCTCTCGGGTGCGAGGCTGGTGCCGCGATACCACGGCAGATGGCGGCTGATTTTTTGTCCGGCCAGTGGCCAGATATAGGGCATTTGCGCGTCGATTGGGGCGTTGCGCATCAGGTCGACGCCGGTGGAAGTATGCCGTGTGCCGAGGCGCAGTCCGGTGACATTGATCAGGGGGATGGCGACGATACGCATCTTGGTCAGGCGGTCTTGCAGCGAGCGATCCCATGCCAGACAGCTCAGGGTATGCTCCAGCCACGCCAGTAGAACCTGCGAGCCGATGCGTTCATTGCCATGTATCCCGGCATACAGGCCGAGGGTTGGGACGCGCTCGTCCTGCGCGCCGATGGTCAGCTCCCAGATGGGCAGATCGTCGACTTCGGTGAGGATGCGTGCGCGGACGCTGGGGTGTTTGCGGATGACATCGAGTTGCGCCAGTTCAGCGATTTCAAACATAGTCATCCTAGTCAGCAGTCCCAAAGTCAATAAGTTCACATGCAACAGCACGCATCATCGCGTGATCAAAGGAGAAACCTTTGCGCGATAATGCAAGCTTGAGATGACGATTTAATGACAGCGGAAGCGCTGTGGGGCAGGGCAGACTTAGCTGACGCGCAGTCCAAACAGCGCCATGGCTTCGACCGGACCAAAGCGGTAGGCGGTATTGCAGAACTGGCAGTCCATCTTGATCTCGTCGTCGGTCGACAGGATTTCCTCCACCGCGTCCTGACCCACTTGGCGCAGGGCGTCGATGCAGCGCTCACGCGAGCAGGTGCAGCCAAATTTCAGCGGCTCAAACGGCGGTAGACGCACGTCTTCTTCATTATACAGACGATGCAGGATCTCGCGTGCGGGCAGTTCGATCAGCTCATCAGATTTCAGCGTCTGGGTGAGCATGGTCAGGCGTGGCCACAGGTCGTCGTCAACCATGGTTTGTTCCTCTTCACCGCTCCGGGGCAGGAGCTGGATGAGCAGACCCGCGCTGTGCTGGCCATCGCAGGCGAGGTTGATCATGGTCGGTACTTGCGCCGACAGAGCGTAGTACTGGGCGAGGCAGCCCGCTATGGTCGGCTCTTCTAGCGGGACGATGCCCTGATAGCGCTCACCGCGATCAGGTTCGATATTGATAAACAGCACGGCATCGGTCAGCGACGCCAGTGCATCGGCGCTGGTGTGCAAGCCTGCAAAATCATTGTCATGATTCCAGTCGGCGAGGCCGCGCAGCTCTCCCAGATCAGTGCACTCGGCCATTACCCATTTCAGATCCCCACTGCCTTGCGCCTGCAGGCTCAACCGGCCTTTAAACTTCAGGGTGGTCGCCAGCAAAGCCGCTGCTGCCAGCATCTCGCCCAGCATCAGTTTGATGGCGGACGGATAGGGGCGCTGGGCAAGGATGGTCTCGAGCGCCGAGCTGATATGGACGATGTCACCGCGCACCGGACTTTGGTCGATATAGAAGCGCTGGCGGTGGTCAGCGCCGATATCGGCTATCGTACTGTGCAGGCTGGTCGGTGTCGTGTCAGGGGATGGGTCGGCATGCTTGGACATGAGTAAACTCTACAGATTTAGTCAACGATTTACTGCATTCATGGTGTCACTGACGCCATTTATCAAGCGCTAAGGCTTGTCATCTTTGTCGTTTTGACCTGCAAAGTAATCATGAATCGGATTGATGCGCTCGACGTGATCACTGTCCGGGACTTGCGCTTGGTGGCGTGCAGCACGCACGTCGCTGTCAAACAGCCCCTCCAGCTCGACCATGGCGGCGCGTGCCGACTCGATGATTTTGCTTTCGTCGTTATACACCGCGACCTGCCGTTCGAGCAGGTCTTCGTCGTATTTACGGAACACGTCGATACTCTCCCGCGCCATCGCTTCGTCAAACCCGAGCGCGAGCAACGATGCGTGCGCCATGCCGAGCGAGGCAAAATAGGTCTCCCGCCAGATCAGTTCCACGCCTGCTTCGCGCAGGCGATAGTGGTGGGTGCGATCACGGGCGCGGGCGATCAGTTTGATGTGTGGGTAGGACTGACGAATATACTTGGCTGTGACGATGGACTGTTCGACATCGTCCAGCGCCAGAACAAAGATTTTGGCATGGGCGATCCCTGCAGCACGCAGGATTTCGGGGTTGTTGGGATTGCCGTAGTAGACCGCGTTACCAAACTTCCGCACAAAGTCGACTTGCCGCGCGTCGTTCTCCACCGCCGTAAACTCGATATGGTGCATGCGCAGGATACGGCCGACGATCTGCCCCATCCGACCAAAGCCAGCGATGATCACTTGATGTTCATTGTTGGGGATCTCGTCAAACTCCCGCTCTGGTTGCGCCGCTTTGATCCGTGGCTCTAGGAAACGCTCCAAGATAAAGAAACCCAGCGGCGTCAGGGCCATCGACAGCGTCACGATCAGGATCAGCGGCTCGGCGATGGCGGCGGGCAGTGCGCGCTGGGCGACGGCAGTGTTAAACACCACAAAGGCAAACTCACCGCCTTGTGCCAATGAGACCCCCAGACGGATGCTGGTGGCGATACGGTTGCCCGTCATGCGTGCCACGCCAAACAAGATGGCAAATTTGAGGATCATCAGACCCAATGCGCCGCCGATGATCAGCAGCGGCTCGGAGATGATCAGATTGAGGTCGGTACTCATGCCGACCGACATAAAAAACAATCCCAGCAGCAAGCCTTTAAATGGTTGGATACTGGCCTCGATCTCGTGGCGGTATTCCGAGTCTGCGAGCAGCACCCCGGTCAGAAACGCCCCCAGCGCGGTGCTGATATTGAGCTGGGTCATGAGCACCGCGACGCCGAGGATAAAGAACAGCGCCAAGGCGGTGAGTAGCTCATTGGCACCACTGCTGACGATCAGCCGAAACAGCGGCCGCACCACAAAGCGGCTGGCCAGCACCAGCCCGACAAAGACACAGATCACCTTGCCGATATACAGCGGGTCGATCCCGGCTTCGTCATGCTGCAGTCCAGCATGACCCAGCAAGGGCAGCAGTGCCAGCAGCGGGATTGCCGCGATATCCTGAAACAGTAAGATGGCAAAGGCATCACGGCCATGCGCACTGGCCAGTTGATGCTTTTCGGCCAGGAGCTGCAGGACGAATGAGGTCGACGACAGCGCAAAGCCAAAGCCGATGATAAAGCTGGTCGAGAGTTGATTTTTGAGGCTATGGCCAAACAGCGTGCTGTCGCGGCCAAAGAACATCCAGACGGTAAACATGATGATCAGGCCGGTGACCAGCACTTGCAGCCCGCCGAGTACAAAGATCGGTCGCCGGAGCGCCCAGAGCCGCGAGGGCTGCAGCTCAAGACCGATCAGAAACAGCAGCATGACCACGCCATACTCGGCGAAGTGCATGACGGCCTCGGTAT
>JASLJP010000250.1 GCA_030152425.1 Aquirhabdus sp. | reverse complement strand
TGCTGTTGCCGCTGCGAAATCATGTGACTATGTCGGTGCGGGTACGGTTGAGTTCCTGCTCGATAGCTCAGGCAGCTTCTACTTCCTTGAGATGAACACCCGTCTGCAGGTGGAACATCCGGTCACCGAGCTGATCACCGGCCTCGATCTGGTCGAATGGCAACTGCGCGTCGCCAATGGCGAAGCACTGCCACTGGCACAGGATGAGCTGACCCTGACCGGTCATGCCGTTGAAGTGCGTTTGTATGCCGAAGATCCGGGCACTGACTTCCTGCCACAGACCGGCGAAATCCTGCTGTGGAAACCGGCCAACCTGCCGGGTGTGCGTGTCGATCATGGCATGACCAGCCTCGGCGAAGTCAGCCCGTACTACGATTCGATGATCGCGAAAGTGATCGCCTACGGCAAGACCCGTACCGATGCAGTGCGTCTGTTAGCACGCGCGCTGCAAGACTCCGTATTGCTCGGCGTGAACAGCAACAAGCAATTCTTGGTTAACCTGCTGCAAAACCCAGTGCTGGTATCCGGCGATACCAACACCGCGTTTATCCCAGAACATTTTGCCAATGATCCTAGCCTGAAGCCTGCCGTGGTCACTCACGAAGCGCTGGCGGTGGCGGCCAGCTTGCTGGTGCATCAGCCTAAACAAGAAGGCTGGCATACCGGTGTCGAGCTGCCGATTCCCCTTAAAGTGCAGTCTGGCGAGCAAGTGTTTAAGCTGGCTGTCGATCAGGACGACCAGACCTTTACCTTGGTCTATGGTACGGAAAAAGAAACCATCAAAGTGCTGAAGCGTGATGTCAACGAGCTGGTCTATATCTGGCAAGGTGTGCGTAAAGCAGTCGCCTTCGTCCAGCGCCGCGATACCATCTTCCTCGATATGGGCAATGGCAATCTGACCTTTGTCGACGTGACCCATGCGCCACCGGCAGCGGCAGATGAAGCGGGCGATGGCCAGATTCGCGCGCCGATGAACGGTGCTGTGGTCAATATCTTGGTCAAAGAGGGCGACAAAGTCGTGAAAGATCAGCCCTTGCTGATTTTGGAAGCGATGAAGATTCAGCAGCAGATCAAATCGAACTGTGACGGTGTGGTTGGTGTGGTTGCTGCTCATGTCGGCGCACAGGTCAAGAAACGTCAAGTGCTGCTGCAGGTCACTGCGGACTAAAGGCTTTCGTTGTGCATAGCGCAGGGGTATTCATTCCCCTGCGCTATGTTTTTTTATTTGGCTTCCGGTTCTTCGGCTTCTTTAACGCGAATCACTGAGCCTTGAATCCGTTTGGTATTCAAGCGTTTGATTGCAGTGCGTGCTTGAAATAGCTGCATTTCGACGAAACCAAAGCCTTTGGATTTGCCGGTTGCTTTGTCCAGAACCAGCGTGCACGACTGCACTTCGCCAAACTCGGCAAACAGTGCGCGGAGTTCTTCTTCGGTGGTTTCGCGGGACAGGTTACGGGCAATAATTTTCATAGATGATCCAGAAATAAAGAGTCAGATACTCAGTGTCAATAAAAGTTTTAAATGCATCGCATTTAGCGAAATCGTTTTAGCCCAAGGGCGCCTAAAGCTATTTCGCTAAATGGGATCAGGGTGGGATTGGCGCCAGACCGCATGTCCATGTTGGACATAGAAGTCTTCTACCTGCTGCCGTGCCCACGGCGTACGCCGTAAAAAGGTCAAGCTAGACTTGATGCTGGGGTCGTGGCTAAAGCAGCGGATATTGATAAACCGCGCGAGCTCTTCCCAACCATACAACGTGACCAGTCGTTCCAGCAATACGGCCAGCGTGAGACCCTGCAGAGGATCATTACTTTTCGGTTTTGCAGGTGTATTGGTCAGTGGCGGTGTGGTCATGGTGTGGCTCTAAACAGTACAAGCTGGCATCATACCTTGTATTGCAGGGTGGTGATTAAAAAGATGGATCAACTGCGGTCGAGCGGCTTATTCCAACGAATTTTTGCGGTAAATGTTTTAAATAAATGCGGTTAATGTTTTTTAAGGATGTCTAGCCATTATGTATATTTCAAGTTTTAACCACGAGCTGAGTGAAGACCTGATTGCCCTGCGCGATAGCGTACGTCAATTTGCCAGCAAAGAAATCGCGCCCTTCGCCCAAGACTTTGACAAAGCCAATCATTTCCCACTGGAACTGTGGCGCAAGATGGGCGACCTCGGCATCCTCGGCATGACCGTGGCGGAAGAATACGGTGGCGTTAACATGGGCTATCTGGCGCATGTGATCGCAGCCGAAGAAATCTCCCGTGCATCGGCTGCTGTCGGCCTGTCGTACGGTGCACACTCAAACCTGTGCGTTAACCAATTGCACATCAACGGTACCCATGAGCAAAAGCTCAAGTACCTGCCAAAACTGGTCAGCGGTGAGCACATCGGCGCACTGGCGATGTCCGAGCCTGGTGCAGGCTCCGACGTGGTCAGCATGAAGCTGCGTGCCGATCTGGATGGCGATCACTATGTACTGAACGGCAATAAAATGTGGATCACCAACGGCCCAGACGCCGACACCCTCGTGGTCTATGCCAAGACCGATCTACAAGCTCACTCCAAAGGCATCACCGCCTTTATCATCGAAAAAGGCTTTGCAGGTTTTAGCACCGCGCAGAAACTGGACAAACTCGGTCTGCGTGGCTCGAACACCTGTGAGCTGATCTTCCAAGACTGCCGCGTACCGGTCGAAAACGTACTGGGCAAAGTCAATGGCGGCGTCAAAGTGCTGATGTCTGGTCTGGACTACGAGCGTATCGTTATCGGTGCTGGTCCACTGGGGATCATGGCTGCGGTACTCGACATCGTGGTGCCATACGTGCATGAGCGTAAACAGTTCGGTCAAGCCATTGGCGAGTTCCAACTGATGCAGGGCAAACTGGCTGATATGTATGTCGGTTACAACGCGTGCGTCGCCTACATGTACGCCGTGGCGAAAGCTGCCGACCGTGGCGATCCGGTCCGTAAAGACGCAGCCGGCGCGATTCTGTATGCCGCTGAAAAAGCGACTTGGATGGCGGGTCAAGCGATCCAAGTGTTGGGTGGTAATGGCTATATCAATGACTACCCAGCTGGTCGCCTGTGGCGCGATGCTAAACTGTTTGAAATCGGTGCAGGCACCTCAGAAATCCGTCGTATGCTGATTGGTCGCGAGCTGTTTAACGAGACCAAATAAGGCTGAGGCCGTATTATAAAAGTGGACGTTCGCGTCCACTTTTTTTATGCGCGTAAATTGGAGCGTGTCAGCATGGCGCGATACCCGCTCGGTGTTTTACCGGTCCATGATCTAAAGGCGCGGGTAAAGTTGGCCGGATTTTCATAGCCGAGCAGGGCAGCAATTTTTTGGATTTCGATGTCGGGATTATCCAGCAGGGTCAGCGCATCGCGGCGGCGCACGTCATCGAGCAGTTTTTTATAGTTGCTGCCATGCGCCTGCAGCTTACGGCGTAGCGTTCGTGCCGACATGTTCAGCCGTTCGGCGATGGTCTCAGGTTCGGGATAGCCATCGACATCCAGCACCATGGCAGCACGCGCGCGGATCAGCGTGCCGTCTTGTTCATCGCCAAATAGCGCAAGGTCGCGCTCGCATTGAGCGATCGCCACCGCCAGCGAGTCGGGATTGGACATGGGCAGTGGCACCTGCATCAGGTGACTGGGCAAGATAATCTGGCAGGCGGGCATATCAAAGCGTACTCGCGGCAGTCGGTCGCGAAACGTGGCAAAATAATCCGGTTCGGATTGCGTTAAACGGATTTCACCGTCGATGACTGTGCTGCCCAGCATGAGCTGCATACAGCGATAGATGCTGGTCAGCAGCGCCTCCATGATCACGTGGTCGAGTGGGTCAGGCAAGGGGTATTCAGTCTTAAAGGTCAGGATAGCCGACCCTGCCTTGATCAGATAGTCAAAGCTGAGACTGCGGGTGCGGATATGCTGGAAGCGCGTGACCAGTTCGGTTGCCTGTGTCAGCGTGCTACAGCACAGGAGGGCGTAACCGAGATTGCCATGTGCTGTCAGGGATAAGCGGCTGCCCATCTCAAAGCCGATGCCATGATCACCGGTTAGTGTAATAACGGCCATGATCAGTTGGCCGAATTGCAGTGGCGTCATCCGACCACTGGGGTCGCTCAAAGTGGCGGGACTTAGATCAGCGCTAGCCAGTACCTGCTCGGCACTTACGCCGCGCTCCTGTGCCAGCGCCAGATAGAGATGTGGATAAGTCAGCGGCGTATGCAGCTTACGCAGCCATTTGTTTTTTTCATCAATCACTGCCGCCATATTGACTCCCTGAGTCTGCTTTAATTCTGTGGCCGATCATCACCTGTTTGGCCTGCAATGACAAGTACATTGTCCTTGCATCATCTCACGCGGGCAGTTTGCGCAGACCTACACTGCAGCTATCCGCAATGAAGCCTCACGGAGCCGTGTCATGAATATGCCTATTACCGCAGTGCAGTCCCCGAAAGCCCCAGTCGCATATAACCTCACGGTGCGCAAACCTGAGTTCGAGTTTGACTCGGACATTCCAGAATTCTGGCAAGCGGGTGATCCGTTTCGTACCTTGCTGCTGGCGGCCATGTCGGCCGGGTTTCCGGAAGGTGAGCGTTTCTTTATCGATGCGGTGCGCCAGTTTCAAGACCAAGTCACCGATCCCGAGCTTAAAAAAGCCATACGACTGTTTATCGGTCAGGAGGCACACCACGCCAAAGAGCACCGTGCACTAAATGGTTTCTTGGAGGAGCGCGGTTATCCGCTGAGCAAGATCGAAGCATTGCTCTCCAAGGGGCTGGCGATTTATCGCAAACGTTTTACGCCAGAGCGCCAACTCGCCCAGACCGTCGCCTTGGAGCACTTCACTGCGATCATGGCCGAGGGTTTTATGCTCGACCAAAGCGAGATTCAAGATATGGATCCGCGTATGGCAAAGCTATGGGTCTGGCATGCGGTCGAAGAGTCAGAGCATAAGGCCGTCGCATTTGATGTATTTAAAGCGACGGTTGATAGCGAGTGGATCCGTATCACCCAGATGATGTATTGCACAGTCATGTTTATGACCATGTCCAGTATCAACCATATGAGTTTGCTCAAGCATTCCGGTCATCTGTATGACGTCAAGATGTGGGCGCGTGGTCTCGATCATTTCTGGGGACGTCATGGTGCCTTTCGCAAGATGATTCCGGCCTATCTCGACTTTTACCGCCGTGATTTCCACCCTAACCAACAT
>JASLJP010000221.1 GCA_030152425.1 Aquirhabdus sp. | reverse complement strand
CGCGAAACTCCAGCGGGGTGTAGCCCAGCACGAACTGGATCTCCAGCTCCTTGTTGATCGCCAGCGCCGGCTCGATGCTGTCGCTCTGCATACACACCCCGACCCCGACGATACGCGAAAACAGCGGCGCGCCTTCGATCAGTTGCTGCAGCACACCGGGCACGCCGACGCATTCAAAGATTACTGGCCGTTTCGGCAGTGCACCGAGCTTGTCCACCACGCGCCATGCATGCCACCACGGCAGCGGCAGTGCTTGGATCTTGTCAAAGATGCCCATGCCCAGATTGATGGCATCCGACACATTGCCCAGCAGGCCAAACTCTTTCCAGTTGCTAAACGGCGAGTCATGCTTGGGATCGACCACGATATCCGCGCCGCACTGCGCCGCGAGCTTACGCCGGTTGGGCGAGAAATCGCTGGCGACCACGGTTTTCACCCCGGCCGCTTTGAGCATCAAAATAATGCCCAGCCCCACCGGCCCACAGCCGATCACGATGGCTGGCTCGCTGGTCTTAACCCGACTGCGGCGCACGGCATGCAGCGCCACAGCCATCGGCTCGGTCAGCGCAGCACTGTCGGCATCCAGCCCGTTCGGCACTTCAAAGATCAGACTGGCTTGCGCCAGCACCTGTTCGGCATAGCCACCGCTGGCATTCGGCGACAGGCCGGTCGACTGGTAGCCCAGCGGCTCGACCTTCAGCAGCGGCATGGCGCAGACCAGCGTGTCGGGCGTATATTTGAGTTTGGTTTTCGGACCATAGTCCAAGATCTTGCCGCAGAATTCATGCCCCATCACGAACTGATCACTGGACTGGGCGATACCATTAAAGCCCACGCGCTTGGCCAGATCATGCATATGATCGCAGTGCTGACGCATATGCAGATCCGAGCCACAGATGCCGCAGCGCACCACTTCCAGCAGCACCTGCCCTTTGGCGGGGGTCAACTGCGGGAGATCCGCGACCCGCAACTCAGCGTTTTGACAGAGGACCGATTTCATCACTTGCACTCCATTGCATTGGTTAAACCCAAAAACCGTACCGCCTTAATCGCGCCGTGAGATCTTCTCCAGCGCCACGTCGATCGCCCGCGCCGACAGATGGATCTCGCGCAGCGATACCATCAAGGACAGCAGCATCAGCATCAGCGCCCCGCCAAACGACAACTGCGCCAAAAACTGCCGACTGACAAACAGCAAAAACAGACTCGTGGTACACAACACCAGACTTAACACCCCGAGCACTTGCGAATAGCGGATCAGCTGAATCCGCTGGCGCAGATTGCGGATCTGGAACTGCACCGATTTATCCGGCATGTCGCCATGCACCTCGACCAGATGGCGCGCCACACTGGCGATCCCCAAAAAGCGATTGGTATAGGCCAGCATCAGCAGCGAGATGGCGGGGAACAGTAATCCCGGGACGTTATAACTCAGCGATTCCATAAATATCCGTACTCAACCCCATCGCAGGCATTGCGATGTACAGCGCAAGTATAGCGCCTAACACACCGCCCCGAGACGATAAAAAACCCGCAGCGAGCGCGGGTTTTCCCACACGACTACAGCCCTAAGCCGCCGCCGCTTCCCACAGTGCCTGACCCGCCTTCACCGGATCTCCGGTTTCCTGCATGACCTTTAGCCATACCGGATACTGGGCGATGACCGGATGCTGGCTGGGGTGAAAGTTGGGTTTAAACCAGCTCAAATACGGCTTCTTCATCACTGACAGCACGCCCTCTTTGCCAAACAGCCACGGCAACCCCTCGGAGATCAGCTTGATGCGCTCGCGGCCATTAAAACCATCGTGCTTCAATAAAATATTGGCGCGGTACAGGGTAAAGCCAAAGATCAGCGCCGTGCCCTTGACCAGTGCATAGGCACGCAGCGGATAGGCGACTTTTGCCACATCCTTCATCACGTCGAACGCCACATCACGATGCTCCATCTCCTCGATGGCATGCCAGGCAAACAGCGCCCGCACATACGGATCGGCCTCGGCCATGGTGTCTTTAAAATCAAAAAAAGCATTGGCCATCATCGCGGTCAGATGCTCCATCCCCGCGGTAAAGGCCACATTGTATTCCGGGCTTTTATGCTTGAGTTCGTACTCGGTACGTTCTTTGACAAAAGCCACCATCTTGTCCAGCGGCATGCCCTGCTGGCGCATCATCTCGTTCATCTCGTCATGCACGATGCCATGCTGCGCTTCCTGCTGGATAAAATCCGCCACCCGCGACTGCAGCCCCGCATCTTTGATCTGATCCCGATACAGACGCACGCTACTGATAAAATAGCGCTCGCCCACCGGAAAGGTCAGCGACAGCGCATCAAAGATCCGCGTCTTAAACGGATGCCCGCCAAACCAAAAGCGCTCCATATGCGCCTGCAGCTCAAAATCCAATCCCTTGCGCACCGTCATATCGACGTGATGCGTGGGTGCGACCTGATCCGTAACCGTGCCGACATAGCTGCTCATGATGATTCCCTCAACGTGCGCCTAGACTTGGATGGATTGGCGCATGCAGTCAAATCTGACAATGCACCATGTCAACAGACTACCACCTCCGCGCGCATCGCGCTAGCCCCCGATCACGACAGTGCGTGACTGGCCGGATACGATCAGCGCAAGCCGCTATGAGCGACACATCCATGACACCGAGAGCGCACTCTGGCGGGTACGAGATGGCCGAACCAAGGAAGCATGGATCGCCTACTATCAATCGCGCATGAAATTCGAGCTGCAGGGTTGTCAGTAACTGCCCTAACGGATTGATTAAACAACCTCTATCCCCCTTACACCTCCTTACACCTTCCCCCTTGCCTTTAAACATAAGTTATCTTACTATTTCTTATATAAACTTATCTAAGCTGGGGAGTAAATGCCATGACCACCGCCTTTGACCTGCGCCAAGTCACCCCGACCCCGCATAGCGAGTGGATCGAGATCAGCGTCAATGACAATGTCACCCCCTACGGTGGCAGTATCGACGTCATCTGCGGAGATCTGCGCCTACTGGTCGAGCACCACACCACCCTGTGCCATGGCCTCGCCACCACTACCCTTGACGCGATCTATGCCTATCTGTCCGATACCTGCCTCGTGCCATTCCCCTTGCCCGTCGACCTCGACATCCGCCTGACCAATCGCATCGAAGCCTACTTCGAGCTACAGGCCGAG
>JASLJP010000208.1 GCA_030152425.1 Aquirhabdus sp. | reverse complement strand
CCAGCGTGTTGCCGTTGATAATCACCTCAGTACCCGTCGACTTGGCGTACTTCGCCACACCGGCAGCGGTAGACAGCAGCGGCGCAAAGGAGTCGACACTGATGCCGTTTTCACTGGTGACCCACAGACCGTCATCGGTATTGACCACGATCGAGTGATTGCCTTCGGTATGACCGGGGGTGTGGATCAGCGCCACACCGTGACCGAGCATGATGTCGCCGTCGAAAGTAATGATCTTGTCATCCGAGATCCCTTTGAGGCCATCGGGGCAATACCATTCACGTTGGTAGGGGTTCAGGTCACGCGCATTGGCCAGCTCGCGGTAGTGCACCAGCAGCTTGGCGTTCGGGAACACCGCAGGCTCGGTATCGGTGCCCAACCAGCGGCGTACGTCTTGGGTATGCAGGTGGTCATAGGTAATATAATCAATGTCTTCAGGCTTTAGACCGATCTTCTTCACGATCTCAGGCACGGTCGAGCCGATCTTGACAATGGCTTTGATCACTAAACTCGGTGTGCTGTCTTGCAGCTTACGGAAGAACGGCGTTTCGCCGTTGCGCTCGTGATCGGACGGTGACACCAACATGGTTTTTAAGCCATCGGGCGTATCAAATTGCACCACAAACAGACGGTTCTGCAGATGCATAAACTCAACCACCCGCTCCAGCGAGAAGGCATTGCGCAGGCCGTGGCGCGTGGGATACGGCACGCGGATCAGGTCGAAGGACTCAAAATAACGCACCTTGGCGCCTTTCAGCATCTCTGCGCGAAATTTCAGCGCGGCGGCGCGGGTGTCTTCGACGCGCGCCATTTGTCCCAGTGCACTGCGACAGCCTTCAAATTGGGTAATTTTCTCAAACATAACGCACTCCTTATCTTTCGTTGGCAGCGCTTTTGCGCCGTATTGTTGTTTTGATCGCAAACATCTCAGTGGTGGTGACGGATTGGCTGTTCGACCAAGACTTTGTGATGCAGCGCCACCAGTCCTTCTCGCATCTGTTTAAGCAAGGCATCGGTCAGCGTATGGACATTATGCCCTTCCGGCGACAATGGCGCGAGCGGCATGATATGCGCACGAACCTTGCTTCGCCCCAGCACGCTTTGTAGATGGGTACCCAGCCCCATATCGCCGATAAAGGGCATCACTTCGTCCAGACGGCCATCCGGCCCTTGGTAGCACAGCACCACAGCCTGTACCGTCGTGCCGGTTTCTACCGCAGCGGCCAGCAGTTTACTGTGTAGACGGCGGATCTCGCGGCCATCCGTCGTGGTGCCTTCAGGAAAAAACAGCACCGGCATTTTTTGGCGCAAGAATCCTGCGATCTGCACCGAAACTGCCGCGGAATCGCCCGAACCACGCTGAATAAACAACGTGCCGGCGGCTTTGGCCAGACGACCGATCACCGGATAGGAGGCCACTTCAGCTTTGGACAGAAAAAAGACCGGCGCGGTCGATCCGATGACCGGAATATCAACCCACGACACATGGTTACTGACCCACAGCGCATGCTCAGTCGGCATCTCGCCATGCAGCTCGACCTCGACCGCCAGCGCGCGACAGAGCCGCTTGCAGACATCGCGAATCACGCGCGGATGATGGGGCTGATTGGGTTTGGTCAATGCACCGCTGATACCGGCCGCATAGAAGCTATGTCCGACGGTATAGAGTAGGCCGCTGGAGCGAAAGATTCTGCGGATTTGGCGAAGCGTGCTGCTAGACAGAGAACTGGCGGAAAAGGAAGCATCTGCGGTGGCGTTGGACATAAAGACTCTCAGGCATACATCGGCAAGAAACAGAGCAAGCGCAAGGCGCGGTGGACTCGGATAAAACAAAAAAAGGGTTAGGTCGTCGTGACTACGGCGTATGCGTGACATTAGCCGATTTAGCGTCAACTTGCAAAAATAGCGAATACGTCGGCGGAGGTCATCTTGGGGCACTTGCGCGACAGGCTGACTATACTGAGAAATATCCCCAAAGCGCCATCGCTGACCACATCAACCCCGCTTCATCTCATACTGCAAACACACCACACCCGATGCAAATAGATGACTTTTCAGCAGCGTAAGGGCCGATCTGTTCTGAATATGTTTGAATAGGGGGATGCCCTGCCCCAGCAGGATTGGATTGACGAATAGCCAATATTCGTCGATGAGGTTTTCCGCCATCAGTGCGTGGGTGGCGGTGGGGCTACCAAACAGGAGAATTTCGCTGCCGGTGCTGTCTTTAAGCGCGTTGATTTCAGCGCTTAAATCACTGCTGATGATGTGGGTATTGGGATGGTCTGTTTCCGACAGGGTAGTCGACAGCACCACCTTATGGGCGGATTTATACCAGCGTGAATGCGCGTGATCGTGGGCACTCGCATCGGGCGCATCCGCGGCGGTGGGCCAGTAGGACTCCATCATCTCGAAGGTGACACGCCCATAGAGCGCGGTGTCGGTCTGTTGAATGCGCTGCTCGGCATAGGCAAACATCTCTTCGCTGATACTGACCCAGCCGAGGCTGTGCTCTCCTTCAACGGTGGACGCCACAAAACCATCCAGAGAGACATGGACAAAGGAAACGATTTTACGCATGATTTTCTCCTTGATTGTGCTGCGTTACATAGCCTGCAAGGCGCGCCAGTGTCTGGTTACCGCCTTCGATCGCGCCATTTTCCACAACTTTCCTGTTGCGTATTTCAGCCGTCGCAAAGATCGTATGGATCGTGACTTGGGTTTTTCCATCGACATCTTCAAACGTCCAGGTCGCCTCAAAAATCGCATCAGGGTCGCCTTTATAAGTGCCGCCATAGCTCAGCTCGATGCGTCGTGG
>JASLJP010000088.1 GCA_030152425.1 Aquirhabdus sp. | reverse complement strand
GTTTTGGTTTTCGGGAATGCGATGACGTCACGGATCGACGATGCGCCGGTCATGAGCATGATCAGGCGATCCAGACCGAAGGCCAAGCCACCATGCGGCGGTGCACCATATTTCAGCGCGTCGAGCAGGAAGCTGAATTTGTCGGCAGCTTCTTCATCGGAGATGCCCAGCGCTTCAAACACGGCTTTTTGCATGTCGAGCGTGTAAATCCGCAAGCTACCGCCACCGAGTTCGGTGCCGTTCAACACCATGTCATAGGCGACTGATGTGGCTGCACCTGGGTTGGCTTTCATCTCTTCAACGCTGACTTTCGGCAGGGTGAAGGGATGATGCACGGAAGTCCATTGGCCTTCGCCGATTTCTTCAAACATCGGGAAGTCGACGACCCACAGTGGCGCCCACTCACAGGTGGCCATGCCCAGATCGTGGCCGATCTTGATGCGCAGTGCGCCCATCGCGTCATTGACGATCTTGGCTTTATCCGCACCAAAGAAAATCAGGTCGCCGTTGCCTGCACCGGTACGTTCGATGATGGTTTGCAGCGCGCTATCTGGGAAGAACTTGACGATCGGTGATTGCAGACCTGTTTCTTTGCCATCCAGACCGTTGTTGATCTTGGTGATGTCGTTGATCTTGATATAGGCCAGACCTTTGGCACCATAGATGCCGACGAACTTGGTGTAGTCGTCGATCTTGCCGCGTGATAGATCGCCTGCATTGGGTACACGTAGGGCAACGACACGGCCTTTTGGATCTTTGGCAGGGGCAGCGAAGACTTTAAATTCGATGTCTTGCAGCAGGTCAGCGACGTCGACCAGTTCCAGCGGAATACGCATGTCTGGTTTGTCCGACGCAAAACGACGCATCGCTTCGGCGTAGGTCATGCGCGGGAATTTGTCGAATTTGATGCCCATCAGGTTATCAAACAGTTTGACGATCATGCCTTCCATCATATTCATGATGTCTTCATCACTCATGAAGGATGTTTCCACGTCGATCTGGGTGAACTCTGGCTGACGGTCTGCACGCAGGTCTTCATCGCGGAAGCACTTGGCGATCTGATAATAACGGTCAAAGCCGGACACCATCAGCAACTGTTTAAATAGCTGTGGGGACTGGGGTAGGGCAAAGAAACTGCCCGGCTGAGTACGCGATGGCACCAGATAGTCGCGCGCACCTTCTGGTGTGGCACGGGTCAAGATCGGGGTTTCGACGTCGAGGAAGCCGTTGTCATCCAGATAGTTGCGGATCTGGCTGGTCACTTTTGAGCGGAAGCGCATGCGTTCCAGCATCTCCGGGCGACGCATGTCCAGATAGCGGTATTTCAGACGGTTTTCTTCGGAGACGTTGGTGAAGTCGTCGTTCAGTGGGAATGGCGGCGTCTCGGAGGTGGCCAGGACTTCGATTTCTTTGGCCAGCACTTCGATCTGACCACTGACCATATTGGCGTTTTCAGTACCCGCATAGCGCTGACGCACACGACCGGTGATCTTCAGTACATATTCGCTACGTGCGCGGTCTGCGGTGGCGAATGCCGCCGGAGTATCCGGATCGATCACGACCTGCACCAGACCATCACGATCACGCATATCGAGGAAAATCACACCACCGTGGTCACGGCGACGATGTACCCAGCCGCAAAGGGTAACTGTTTGTTCGAGCAGGGCTTCGGTCAATGAGCCGCAGTAATGGGTTCGCATCATGGCGTAGGGTCGTTCCAACGAATTCTATAAAGGGCAAGATTATGACGGATAGGGGAGCTTGCAACAAGGGTAGATGCGCGCTTTTAAGGCTTAAAAGCCCTGCAAAACGATCTTGCCGATGCTCTGACCGGCTTCCAGCTCGGCATGCGCCAGTTTTAGATTGGCGGCATTGATCGGAGTAAGCACCTTGCCGACTGTCGTCTGTAATACGCCCGTGTCGATCAGTGCTGAAACACGATTGAGCAGGTGGTGCTGCGCGATCATATCGGGGGTCTCGTACATGGCACGGGTAAACATAAACTCCCAGATGAATCCGGCACTTTTCGATTTCAGTAGGGCGATGTCGAGCGGTTTACTGTTTTCGACGATAGTGCAGATCATGCCTTGCGGTTTGATGACATTGGCCATGGTGGGAAAGTGCGCATCGGTGTCATTCAGACACAGTACAAAGTCGACTGTCGGATAGTCGCGTGCGTGTAATTGCGCCGCCATGTCGAGGTGGTGGTCAATGATGTCATCGGCGCCGAGCTTGCGACACCATGCGGCAGATTCCGGGCGCGAGGCCGTGGCAATGACGTGCAGCTTGCCCACTTGACTAGCCAACTGGATGGCGATCGAGCCGACACCCCCGGCACCTCCAATGATGAGGATGCTCTTACCCGCATCCGCGCCTTCCGTGCTGATGCGTAGCCGTTCAAACAGCGCTTCCCATGCGGTGATCGCGGTCAGCGGCAGAGCAGCCGCTTGGGCAAAGTCGAGACTTTGCGGTTTTTCACCGACGAGGCGCTCGTCGACCAAATGGTATTCGCTATTGGCGCCGGGTCGCGTGATACTGCCGGCATAGTAGACCGTGTCGCCTACCTTAAACAGGTGTGCCGACTCTCCTACCGCAACCACTGTACCCGCTGCATCCCAGCCGAGTATGCGTGCCGTCTCTTCGACCTTATCCTTGGGTGCGCGCACTTTGGTGTCGACGGGGTTAACGGCGATCGCGGCAACCTTGACCAAAAGATCACGGGCCAGCGGTGTTGGGGTGTCGATATCGAGGTCGAGCAGGGCATCGACATGGGTGATGGGCAGATAGCGGTGTAGTCCGACGGCTTTCATGGATGGGCTTCCTGATGGATGGGCTTCCTGTAAGGACATTTTTATCGTGACAGATCGGGATGTCCTTGAGTTATATTGTTGTTAGCGATATTGTGATAGCTCAGTATCTAATGTATCCGGCAGTGCACTGATTTTTTTGATGTTATCTGAGTTGTACATGGGTGTGCAATAACATGTCATATGAGTTAAAACGGATTACACGCATTGCCGTTTTGGTCGGCGGCATCCTGCTGCCGATTTGCGTTTATGCACTGGACACAGACGGCCTGACTTTGGATACGCCGCACGGCGGGTGGAATTTTTCCGGCCTGGTCGACCACAGTGGCGATGCCCGTGTCAGCTACCCGACACCGCCGATCGACCGTGGCGCGCAGCGCAATCGTACCTTGATCAAAGGGGCGATCAAAGCCGCCGGCAAAGACCGGCCACAACTCGTCGTCAATGGCAACCCGATGACCTTACAATCCGGTGAGGACGGCCGCTACGAGCGGCACTATGCATTTGGTGCTGGCTCCAACAGCATCGAGCTCAAGTCTGCACAAGGCAAAAGTGCTAAACGGGTTCAGTTTTATGAGGCAAACCCAAACCAGCTGACCGCCAAGCTGCGCATCATTGCGTCTTGGGATGCGCCCGAAGCCGAAGTCGATCTGCATATTCTGACCCCGGACCGCCAGCACGCCGCATGGTCGCATCCGATCTTAAATGGCGGCGGTGGGCTAGATGTCGACAGCGTTGATGGTCCTGGCCCCGAGATGTTTACCACGGCAACACCGCTGCATGGCACCTACAATGTCTATATCAACTACTGGGGTAACCTCAACGAGTCGGGCTACAATTTCGATCAGTCGAAACTGACTAAACCGATCATCACCGCCCGCGTCACCGTGATCACTGATGAAAATACCCCGAGTGAAAAACGGCAAAGTTTTGTCGTACCCCTGCGCAAAATCGGCGAGTTGACCTTGGTCAAATCGTTTTTATATTGATCAGGGCAAGATCCGTTTATTTTGCCCGCCGCAGCCGCTAAAATAGTCGCACTTTTTTTGCTGGGTGCTGTGTGGCTATGCGTGCGATGGATATTTCGACTGATCAGACAGAGCGCCTCGTTCGGGCTCCGTTTTTTAACCCCGATGCCCCGACCACCACGGCCTACCTAAAGCTGCAAAAGAAGCTGCGCAAGCAAGTGGGTGCAGCGATCCAAGATTTCAACATGATCGAAGACGGTGACAAAGTCATGGTCTGTGTGTCTGGCGGCAAAGACAGCTACACCCTGCTGGACATGCTGCTGTTTTTACAAAGTATCGCACCGATCACCTTTGAGATCGTCGCAGTCAATCTTGATCAAAAGCAGCCCGATTTTCCCGAACATATCCTGCCCGAATACTTGTCCCGGCGTCATATTCCCTATTACATCCTCGAAAAAGACACCTATAGCATCGTCCAGCAGCTTACCCCTGAGGGTAAGACCTTCTGCGCGGTCTGCTCACGTCTACGCAGAGGTTCGCTGTATGGGTTTGCCCAGCAGATCGGCGCGACCAAAGTGGCATTGGGGCATCACCGCGACGACATAATGGCGACGTTTTTCCTCAATCTATTCCACGGTGGCACGCTGAAAGCCATGCCGCCCAAGCTCAAGTCTGATGACGGCAAAAACATCGTCATCCGTCCATTGGCCTATGTGGCCGAGAAGGACATCATCAAATACGCTGCGCAAAGCCAGTTTCCGATTATTCCCTGTAATCTATGCGGCAGTCAGCCGAATCTACAGCGTGCTGTGGT
>JASLJP010000138.1 GCA_030152425.1 Aquirhabdus sp. | reverse complement strand
CACGCGACGATGGGTGGCGCCATGCCGCTGGATGATGACCAAAGCGCATGAAGAAGGCATTCAAGATCAGTTGGCGATTGGATGACATGTGCGTATTCCCTTGTTAAACAGTGATGGGGATGGAAAAGTCAGCACGGGGGCAGTCGTATGCTCGACCGACCCCAATGCTGCCAACATCTGACTTAGGCGACCGCTTGATGTTTCTCAACGGCGTCGTACGGACGTGCATCGATCCAGTCCAGGACATTGACCTGATTTGGAATGAACTTCCAACGCCACAAGAAGTCGGTGAAGTCTTGCAACGCACGGATCGAAATCTCCGACAGATCGGTTTTCAGACGCAGATGGGCGTCGTGGCCGTAAGCTTGCACGACCCAATACTCACTGCTATTGGTTTCGCGCGCGAGGAAGCGACGAGTTTCATCGGGATGCGCCCATGCCCACTCTTCGGCACGGATCACTTGATTGAGCAGGCTCACGGTGGAGTCGAAATGTTTTTCAATCAGGTTTTGATCGACGGTCAGGGTACGCGGCGTGCCGTTATTAGCACGGATCAACGGATCGGGATGGGAGCCGGTGTCGATCACGGTATGCAGACCAAACTGATGGGCTTGCTCGACGGCATGTGCACCTTTGAGGAAAATGGCATCGACTTCGCCACGCAGCAGTCCGACCAGCTCGGCGTTACGGCCGCCCGGACGACGATTGCTGCCGCTAAATAACTGGGTGCCAGCTTCTTGGGTCGCTGGCGCGTCGCTATAGCTGCCGTCGATCACGTAGTCGACCAACTCAACGTCAGAGACTTGCAGGCCTTCCAGCTTCAGCGCATTTTCCAGACCACGAATCGCTTGGGCACGGGTAAAGTCGATCTGTACTTTTTCCCATTTTGGCAGACCGAATTTCTTGCCTTTCAGATCTTGGACAGTCTTGATTCCGGAGTTCGGCAGGGTCAGGATCAGTTGCACTTCATCTGCCCATGACAGGCCAATGATGCGGGTCTCGCGACCGACCGAACGCGCCCAGATCGCGGGGATATTGCCGCCATGACGCACGGAGTTTTCCAAGGTATGGTCGAAGTGCGATTCACGCACGGCTTGGTCATTGGACTCGCGCAATGATTTGATTTCGGTTTTTTCAGCCTTAAAGGCTTCAGTCAGCCATCCTTTTTGGATGGCGATGCCCAGACCTGTGGGCACAGGGCAGCGGGTATACCAAAGGGTGTCGAGCTGTAGAGACTGGCTCATGGTGTTACTCCTGAGTGTGATGTGTCACCAACCCTGTGGTTGGCGCGTTGCCCTGAAGGAGCAACTGCTATGCCACAAAACTAAGCCATTGTTTTATATTAACTTGTCTTTTTAAAAATGCGGACGCCATGCCGCAACTGTTGGATAGCCAACAACGCCGCAAGCGCAAATGTCGTGAAATAAACAGATCCTGCCCCGCAAGAGCTTGCGGCGCGGCCATGTGCGCAATATGGTGCAGGTGGCGTTGACGCAGCCCTCAGCAGGGGTCATGCCATAGCGACACATGCTGTTGATTTTTAAACATCAACTGACGCCAAATTATTATTATTTTATAAAAACCAATAACATAATTATTGGCATATGCCTTGCAGCATAGCGGAATGACCTTTATCTGGATTTAAGTGACCATGGGCGCAGGCGTGCTACAACTTCAAAATATCTACAAGTCCTTTGTCCAGCGTGGCCAAAGCCTGTCGGTGCTGGAACATTTCTCCCTGACCATCCAACCCGGGGAGTTTGTCAGTATCGTGGGCAGCAGTGGCTGCGGCAAATCAACCCTGCTGCGCCTGATCGCCGGACTGGATGATCAGTTTCAGGGGACGGTGCAACTCGGCGACCAGCCGGTGGTGGGCACCAGTCTGAAGCGCGGCATCGTCTTTCAGGAGCATCGTTTGCTGCCGTGGCTGACCGTGACCCAAAACATCGCGCTGGCGCTCAACAATGCCGACCTCACTGAGCTACAAAAAACTGAGACCATCCAAGCGCATATTGATCTGGTCAAGCTCAACGGCTTTGAGCAGGCCTACCCTCACCAACTCTCCGGTGGTATGGCGCAGCGTGTGGCCATCGCGCGCGGGCTGGTCAATCGCCCGGATATCTTGCTGCTCGATGAACCCTTCGGGGCGCTGGATGCGATCACACGTGGTCATTTGCAGCAAGAGCTGGAGCGGATCTGGCGCACTGAAAAAATCACCATGATCTTGGTGACCCATGATATCGAAGAGGCGGTATTTCTCGGCAATCGGGTGGTCGTGATGGAGCCACGCCCGGGACGGATCCGGCGCATCATCGACGTGCCGCAGGCGCATCCACGCGACCGCCATAGTCCAGAGCTACTAGCGATCAAGCGCGCGGCACTGGCCGAATTTGGTGAACTACTGCCAGAGCCACCGATACCTGCCAAACCGATCCTGCAAAATCTGAGTGAATATCGGCTGTCGTGGTGATCCTGTCTCATGACAAATTTGGATATACCTTCATCTGAAAATCATCTTTTGCTTTAAAGTCGCTTTGGCCTAGACTGGTTTTCATCCGCGATACACGCAGCCATTTCGGTTTTTTACGTTAACTCTTAGGGAGGTTATTTTGACCATTCACGCCATCAATGTGCGCAACCAGTTCCAGGGTACGATCAAGGAAATCATCCGGGGTTCGGTGGTCTCCGAAGTGGATATCGAAACCGCCGCCGGGGTGATCACCTCGGTCATCACCACCCGCTCGGTCGATGAGCTGCAACTGGTGGTGGGCAAATCCGTTGTGGCCCTGATCAAATCTACCGATGTCTCTCTCGCAACGCTGTGATCCCCGACGCGCGTCACCTCCATGAGATGCACGCGCTCACCCGATCAGTCCCATTTGCGCTGCTGCGCAAAAATCAGCAGATGTCCCACGGGACACCCCCGCCACTGCAGCCCGGTTGCTTCGTTTTCAACATCTGGCTGTACAGGAGTACGCAATTTCACGTTGCGACTTCCACCAACAAAACAAATAAACATTTATAAACAGCACTTTATGTTTTGATTTTGGCTTGGCATAGCTACTGCAACGTCTATCACAAACGCCTGAGCGATTCAGGTGGAGTCGATACGACATTCAGGAGATCCACATATGTCACTCATTCAATCCCAAGATCCAGCGCTGCTGGCATTCATCGCCGCCGCCAAACAAGCGTTTGAAACATCGCTGCGCATCCTCACCGAGACCCACACCCTGTCGGCCACACGCACCTTTCAAGCCTACGTGCGCGTGCCGAACCAAAAATGGGTGGTCGCCCTCACCCCGCCCGACCTGTGGAAAGGCGAGACCGAGTCCCGCGCCGTGGTCGGCAGTTTCAGCGGTGAAACCATCCATGGCTTTGGGGCATCCGGCCGCCAAGGCGCGCGCTATGCACCGATCTTTGAGGCCAATGCCGAAGTCGATGTGGTCATCCATGTCCATACGCCATATCTGGGCGGCTGGGCAAGCTCACATCGAGTGCTACCCATCCTGTACGCGGCGGCACAGCGTCACACCTTGGCACGTGAGATCCCGGTCTATATCGATCGTCGTCCCGGCGAGCCGGCATTCATCAATGACGTGATCCGTGCGAACCCGCACACCCCCGCCATCTTGGAAGCCAATGGCGGCGCTACCTTCTGGGGCAAGAACATCGTCGACGTCTCCAAGTTCATCCTGAATCTGGAAGAAGGCGCCTATTTCCAAGGCATCGCAGAATATCTCGGGGGTTCACAAGAGTTTGGCCCGGGTGTCCTGGACCAGCAGTGGAGCATGGGCTTTGTCAATAAACAGGACAGCGCGGCCTAAATCATGCCGCCATGCCGAGGTCTGTTTAAACAGCTCGGCATGACACCCTGCAACTCAATGACGGGGCAGCGGTCATGTCGCTGACCCGCAGCCACAGCGCCAATGCAACCCAACGATGCGCTTACCCCATCTCGCGTGGGGTGACGTCAGCAGTCACATCTGTGCATCCCATGGCTTGCGCAGTATTTTTAAGGTCATAGCTATGCCTGAATCAAACACGTTTAACCAGCGATACCCCTTGTTGCGCTGCCTGCTGCTCTATCGCCAGATGCCATGGGGCTTTGGCCTGACGGCCAGTCTGTTTTTGATCGTCAATCTCAGCCTCGCCGGCCAACAGTGGCTGATCGGGCGTGCGGTGCATGATGTCGAACGCCATGCTGCGGTAGTGAAACTGCCTGATGGCACGCTGGATTATCACGTCGCGCTGTTTTGGCTCGCGGTGCTGATCGGGGTCGCGCTGGCGCGTGGCGTGCTGCAGTATCTGGCGGGCATCATGTCACTGACCATCGGTCAGGACCTGCTGTTTATCCTGCGCGAACGGATCCTGTCGCAGGTGCAGCGCCTCGATCTGGCCTATCATTGGCGACATGGGATCGGCGAGATCGTCACCCGCACCACGCGCGATGCCGACAAGCTGCGCGATGCCCTGATCAATTTCTGGCGTCAAGTGTTTGAAACTGCCATCGTGGTGCTCGCGGCCGTGGGCATCATGTGCTGGTATGACCTGTGGCTGGGGCTGGTGCCCCTGCTGCTGACCCTGAGCGGCATGCTGATCCTCGTGCAGCAAACCAACCATCTGGTGACACTCGACCAAGCCGTCGGGCAGGCCTACGATCAGGTCAATCAGAACCTCAGTGAGGGTGTTTCCGGCGTCCGGGTGATCAAGGCGTTTGCCCTGGAACCCAGCCGCATCGAGAGCTTTACCCTGCACGTCCAGCGTTTTACCCAGCATGCGCGCCGCGCATTGGCCTATGCGACCTCGCGCATCCCTTTACCACAAGTCGTGATCGCCTTGGGTCATGTCTGGGTGCTCGGCTATGGCGCATGGCTGGTCAGCGCAGGGCAGATGAATCTGGGCGAGCTGGTGGCGGCGGTGCTGATCGCCAATACCCTGATCCTGCGCATCGAAACCATCGGCCGCGTCATGCAGGTCTTTGCCGATGCCCGCTCCTCGGCGGCACGGCTATGGGATGTGCTGGATGAAGAGCCCGAGATCATCGGAGGCGCGCGACCCGTCCCCGACATCGCACTGGGTCTGAAATTTGAGCAGGTACAGGTCTCCGGCCATGGCAGCGACAAGGCGATTCTGCAGCACTGTAATCTCACCGTCCATCCGGGGGAGATCGTGGCGCTGGTCGGCCAGACCGGCTCGGGCAAAAGCACGCTCATGAGCCTGCTGCCGCGCCTGATGGATGCCGATCATGGCGTCGTGTCCATCGGCAATGACCAGCATGGCTGGCAGAATATCCAAGATCTGGATTTGAACCAACTGCGCCAGCGCGTCCATGTGGTTCCGCAAGAGAGCTTTTTGTTCTCCGACACACTGGCCAGCAATCTGCGCCAATCTGCCCCCGATGCCACGGAGGCCGAGCTGCTGCACGCCCTGCAGCTCGCCTCGGCCACTGAGGTTCTGGAGCGACTCGAACATGGTCTGGAGACCAAACTCGGTGACCGCGGGGTGACGCTTTCGGGTGGCCAGCGCCAGCGGATCTGTCTCGCACGCGCGCTACTGACCCGTGCCTCAATCTTGGGTCTGGACGACGCCACCAGTGCGCTAGATGCCGCCACCGAACAAACCATCCTGCATAACATCCGACTCTACCAACAAAACGACGGTCACCCGATCACAGTGCTGATCGTGTCCAGCAAGCTGTCGACGGTGCTAATGGCGGATCGCGTCATCGTGCTGGCAGATGGCCATATCCAAGCCCAAGGCACGCATCAGGATTTGAAAGAACGCAGCGCGGCTTATCGCGAATTGATGGGGATATAACCACATGATCAAAGGAAATAAAGCGCTCAGCGACATCGAGCTAGAAGAAGCATTGGCCAAACAATCGCTCGATCGTGGCATGTTCTGGCGACTATGGCCGCTGCTGCGGCCGGTACGCAAGTTTGTCATCGGCGCGATCGTGATCGAGATCCTGTTGGTGGTGACGATTTTCTTTCGGCCATGGCTGGTGCGCGTGGTCATTGACCATGGCTTATTACCCGACCTGCAGGGTGGCTACCAACTGGTGTGGTCGGTCATCGGTTGGGCGACCTTGGGCTTGGGGCTAACTTGGTCACTGCGCTTTGTGCTGTCCGGCTTCGGTCAGTATCTGTCCGGCAGTGCTGCGATCCGGGTGATCAACGACCTGCGGATACAGATCTTCCGCCATGTGCAGGCATTGAGTGTCGGCTACTTTGACCGGACGAAGGCTGGTCGGATCACCACCCGTGCCGATAGCGATGTCAACACGCTGGAGCCGCTGCTGATCCAAGGCCCACCCGAATTTTTATCGACCATTCTGCGCTCTGTGGTGGCGGGCATCCTGCTGTGGCATATCTCGCCGCTGCTGTTCGCCAGTGTGGCGGGGGTGATCCCGCTGCTGTTTGCAGCGACGGTGTTGTTTAAACGCATTTCACAAAAGAATTGGGCGGTGGTCGCCGAAAATCGCAGCCGCTTTACTGCCCATCTGGTCGAAACGGTGGCCGGTGTGCGCCTGATCAAACAAGGCGGCCGTGAACTGGATAATCTCAATACCTATCGTGGCCTGCTGTGGGATTTTAATCGCGCGCTGATCCGTGGCAACCTGCGCTCAAGCTGGTTTGCCCCTTTCACCGCCGTGTTGACCACTACGGCGATGGCGATTCTGCTCTTGGTCGGCGCCCGCGGGATGGCGCTGGGCGAGATCAGCATGGGACAGGTAGCCGCCAGTATGTTTTATATCTTTATCTTTTTGGGCCCACTGCAGGAGCTTAATGATCTGTTTGAACGCTATGCCAATGGCACAGCCTCTGCTCAGCGCATCTTCCTGCTGCTGGATACCCAACCCGAGGTCATCGATGCGACCCACACCCTGCCGCTGACAGCGGTACGCGGCGATGTGGAATTTCAGCAAGTCCACTTTCGCTATCAGGCCAAAGGCCGACCCGTGATTGAACGCTTGAATCTCAAGGTGCCCGCTGGACAGGTGCTGGCCATCGTCGGGCCTACCGGACATGGCAAAAGCACCTTGGTTCAACTGCTGACCCGGTTTTATGATGTGAATGAAGGGGCAGTGACCATCGATGGGATTGATGTGCGTCATATCCGCCAGACCGACCTGCGCCGTCATGTCGGGGTGGTGCTGCAAGACAACGTCCTGTTTAGCGGCACGATCCTCGACAATTTACGTTTGGCAGCACCAGAGGCCAGCGACGAGCAACTGATCGCGGCAGCGCGGGCGCTCGGCGTGGATGAGGTACTGGAAAAGCTGCCGCATGGCTACCACACCCAAGTCGGCTCGTTGGGCAGCTCGCTCAGTCACGGGCAGCGGCAACTGGTCTGTTTGGTACGTGCCTATGTGGCCGACCCGGCGATCTTGGTGTTGGATGAGGCCACCTCGGCGGTGGATGTGCTCACCGAGCGCCGTATCCAACGCGCGCTACCCACGCTGTGTGAAGGTCGTACCGCGATCATCATCGCCCATCGTTTGACCACGATCCGTGATGCCGATCAGATCGCAGTGATCCAGCATGGCCAAGTGGTCGAGGTCGACAACCACACCCAACTGTTGGCGCAGAACGGCATCTACGCCAGTCTATACCGTGCCTATGAGCGCAATGCCCATGGGGTCACCTCCCCTCATCCGACGACACCAGATCTGGCAACGGCTTAATCGCTGGCCATAAAAAAGCGTATTCAGCATCGCTGCTGAATACGCGCGCTGGGCTGCGCTGCCCGCATTGATTTTCCTTGCCTTATCCCCGTTCGGTCTGCAGCGCATCGGCAAAGAGGGATTGCGCCCAGCCATTAGCATACGCGATTTCCTCTAGGGGTTTACGCACCCGCGGGGCGCCTTCACGTTTACGCAGCTCTTCGCTGAGGTGCTCAGCCTGCTCACTGTGGTAGCCCAGCCCGATCAGCGACAAAATGCGGATATGCTCCGGCAGATCAAACGCGGCACGCAGCGTATCACGGTCAAAACCGCCGATCTGACGAGTGACCAAGCCGAGCGCACGGGCTTGCAGCGTCAGGCTCAGAGCCGCCGCACCGGTATCATACGAGGCAGAGTTATTGCCATTCAGCTTGCCCTCGGTGTCACGGGTATCCGCGAGCACGGCGATCAAGACGGGTGCGTGACCGATCCACACTTGGTTGCGCGCGACGATCGTGGCATAGGCGCGCTCATAAGACTCGGCATCGACGTGATTGTTCCACACGATAAAACGCCATGGCTGCAGATTAAAGGACGATGGTGCCCAGCGCGCCGCCTCAAGGGCACTGTGAATATGGGCGGGATTCACTTTGCGGTGGCGATCAAACCCGCGCGGACTCCAGCGCTCGCGGATGACGTCATGAATCTCGATCGGGGTAGGGAATTGACTCATGGGTGACTCCAGTAAAACC
>JASLJP010000135.1 GCA_030152425.1 Aquirhabdus sp. | reverse complement strand
CTCAAAGCGTTGACCCGTGGCCAAGCCATGACTCGCCAAATGATGCTCGACTTTATCGCCGGCAATGAACTGCACGCCGTCCCTGAAGCTGACCGTGCGCGTCTGGCCGTGATGACCCCGGCGACCTATACCGGTAATGCTGCAGCACAAGCCAAAGCACTGCCTGAACTGCTGGCAAAGCTGAAATAAGATATTAAGCGACGCGTCTGATACAAAAAGAAAAGCGTCTCGTGCCAGCTTTACTTGCACGAGACGCTTTTTTCATATAAAAAATTAAGAATAAACAAAACTCTTTAGAAAGCCAGGATGCTGCATGAGTAATATTATTAATTTTAAAGCCCGCGCCAAACATCCATTCAAGCCATCGTTTGAGAAGCCAAACCGCTTTCATTGGCTTTGGCTGGCTGGTTTGGGGGTGGCCTGTCTCATTGCCAGTATCAATCCCTTAGAAATGCCATCTTATTTGCTTCACCAGCTTGGCACCGTGCTGGGCGTCATCCTGCTCTTGTTTCTGGCCTATCGCGGCTATATCAGTCGAGGCGGCTTTGCCTTGGCGATCATTTTTCTGCTCGTGCATGTGCTCGGTGCGCACTACCTCTATTCGTTCGTGCCGTACAATGAATGGAGCAAGCAATGGTTACATGTCGACCTCAATGCGCAGTTTGGCTGGACGCGAAATATGTACGATCGCTTGGTACATCTAAGTTATGGGCTGCTGCTGTATAAGCTGATTTATGATGCATTCAGCGTTTGGCTGCCCAATGCCCGCCGCGGTCAGTTGGCCTTGTTGGTGATTCAGTTTGTGATGGCTTCTAGCGTGTTCTACGAGCTAATCGAATGGGTAATCGCCATCGATATGGCGCCTACTGAAGCAGAAAAATACAACGGACAACAAGGTGATATGTGGGATGCACATAAAGACATGGCGATCGCCACACTGGGTGCTATGATGGCTTGGGCGACATCGGTCGTGACGCGTTTATATACGGTAAAATAAGCCGTGTGTAGTGAGAATAACACAACCTCTAATCGATATAAAAAGGGGCACATCCATATCTGATGCGCCCCTTTTTTGCGAACGGGTTTAAAAAAGCTTAGGCTTCTTCTTTGACCCCAGTCATATCGACCGAGGTATCATCGATCACTTCGACATTGCCACCCTTGCTGTCTTTCTTGGCTTGGTCATTACGACGGCCTTCCAGTTTATTCAGGTATGATTCGTCGATTCCACCGGTGACATAACCACCGTCAAATACGGAGCAATCAAAGCGCTCAATCTCAGGATTACCTTCACGGGCTGCATCGATCAAATCATGTAAATCTTGATAGATCAGTCGGTCAGCCCCAATGATATTGCGCACTTCTTCGACAGTATGGCCCGAAGCGATCAACTCGCTCTTGGCTGGCATATCGATACCATAGACATTGGGAAACTTAACCGGAGGTGCGGCTGAAGCGAAATACACTTGCAGTGCGCCGGCATCTCGTGCCATTTGAATGATTTCTTGGCAAGTGGTACCGCGCACGATGGAGTCGTCGACCAGCAACACATTCTTGCCTTTAAACTCCAGCTCAACTGGATTGAGCTTTTGACGTACCGATTTTTTACGTTGGCTTTGACCCGGCATGATGAAGGTGCGGCCGATATAGCGGTTCTTCATAAAGCCTTCGCGGTATTTGACGCCCAGCAGTGATGCTAGCTCAAGTGCAGCAGTACGACTGGTCTCTGGGATTGGGATTACCACGTCGATGTTGTGATCTTCACCCCACTCGCGCAGGATCTTGTGCGCCAGTTTTTCACCCATACGCATCCGGGACTTGTAGACCGAGATGCCATCAATGGTGGAGTCTGGACGGGCAAAATAGACGTATTCAAAGATACACGGGTTATAGACCGGATTTTTGGCGCAGATCTTGGTAAAGATTTCGCTGTCTGAATTGATATAAATCGCCTCACCCGGCTTGATGTCACGGACGACATGGAAGCCCAGCGCGGTAATTGCGACCGATTCAGAAGCCAAGATATATTCTTTTTTACCATTGTCCGCCAGACGCTCACCGTAGATCAAGGGGCGAATGCCATTCGGGTCACGGAAGCCCAGCAGGCCGTAGCCAGTCACCATGGCGATTGCGGCATAGCCACCTTCGCAGCGAGTATAGACTTTGCTGACAGCATCAAAAATATCGTTTTCATTCGGATTTTCTTTACCCAGCGCTTGCAGCTCATGGGCAAACACGTTGAGCAATACTTCGGAGTCGGAGTCAGTGTTGATGTGACGCAGATCAGAGCGAAACAGGGTCGCTGCGATCTTGTCAGCGTTGGTCAGATTACCGTTATGTGCCAGCGTGATCCCGTAAGGAGAGTTGACATAAAACGGTTGCGCTTCAGCGGAGCTGCTCGACCCTGCAGTGGGATAGCGCACATGGCCCATGCCGAAATTACCGACCAGACGGCGCATATGACGGGTATGAAACACATCCCGCACCATGCCATTTTCTTTACGCAGGAACAAACGACCATCCTGAAACGTCACGATACCTGCTGCATCCTGTCCACGATGTTGCAACATCGTCAGGGCGTCATAGAGCATTTGGTTAACTGGCGTTTGAGCGGCAATGCCTACGATTCCACACATAACAACCTCGCACAGAGCTGGGATCAATGAATAAAAATAAAACTGTCGTCTACCTCACCTGCGCACTGAAGAAGCAGTGACACACGTGTTACAGCACACAATCAGACGGCTATTCAGTCGTCGTAGACTTTGAGTGGATTGCGCGTGTCGCAGGCGTGCCATTGGCATCATGCCCGTCAGTTACACGGTGATTGCTATCCAACTTAGCCTCAAGCTTGGTTTCTTGCTTGGCTTTTTCATGCTGGGGCGGCAGTAGCTCATCCCATGCGGTTGTCGCAAGATCTTTGCCCACCATCAGTGCCAGTGGTGCATACGGTGTCAGCGACTGTGCCAGCACGGATTTTTGCCACCAGGCTTCTTTACTCGCCCATGAGCCGATCAAGCTCATAATGACCAGCACGATCAACACGCCGCGTGCCGCACCAAACACCCCGCCAGCAAGCTTTTCGATCGGTGTCAGCGCCAAAGCATTGATCAGTGACTTGAGCAACATGCTAAAGCCCCATACGATCATCAGCATCAGTAACACAATCACTAAAAATGCCAGCGCCGTCTGCAGTACCGGGTCTTTGACCACCCCTGCAAACGCACCGCCCATGCTGCGCGCAAAATGAGTGCCCATATACAGGGTCGCAAACCAGCCAACGAGGCCGACCAGGGACTCGATCAACCCGACCTTAAAGCCACGATAGAGACTCCACAACACAATCAGCGCAATGGCGATATCTAAGCCGGCTATTCCACTCATCCGCGCACTGCCCGTACGCATTCATTAATGAGGTCAGGGCCGCGGTAAATCAAGCCACTGTAAATCTGTACCAGACTGGCACCGGCATTGAGTTTGGCTTTCGCATCATCCCCTGCACAGATGCCACCGACGCCGATCAGCGGGATTTTGCCTGCTAACTGCGTCGCAAATTCGGACAGGATCGCAGTGCTTTTGGCAAACACTGGGCGGCCGGATAGCCCGCCGGTCTCTGCACCATGCGGCAATGCTTCAACGCCGACACGCGACAAGGTCGTATTGGTGGTAATCAGGCCATCAATTTCAAAACGCAGCAACTGCTGACTAATAAAGGCCACGTCGGCAGGCTCTAAGTCCGGCGCGACTTTCAGTACCAGCGGCACATAGCGGCCATGCTGACTACTGAGTTGGGATTGGCGGTTTTTGAGGACGTCTAATAGTTCGGTCAAGGCATCGCCACTTTGCAGTGAGCGTAGACCTTGGGTATTGGGCGATGAGATATTTACCGTGATATATGATGCATGGGCATAGACCTTATTCATGCAAATCAAATAGTCGTCTGCGGCGCGTTCCACTGGCGTATCAAAATTTTTACCGATATTAATGCCGAGTATGCCGTCAAATTTAGCCTTTTCGACATTGGCGACCAGCGCATCCACACCATGATTATTAAAACCCATACGGTTAATAATCGCGTCGGCCTTTGGCAAACGGAATAAACGGGGCTTCGGATTGCCAACTTGGGCACGCGGGGTGATGGTACCGATCTCAATCGATCCAAAGCCGAGACTGGCTAAGGCATCAATGTACTCACCATTTTTGTCCAAGCCTGCGGCTAGGCCAACCGGGTTGTCAAAGGTGAGTCCCATGCAGCGCACAGGATTGCTGATTTTAGGAAAGAGGACTGGCAAGACACCGAGGCGACTAGCACATGCGATCGAACCCAAAGTTGCATAATGAGCATGTTCGGGGTCGAGGGCGAACAGTACAGGTCGAGTCAACGCATATAACATAGGCAAGAATTTGTTGGCTGCGGCAAAACGTGATTATACGCCGACTGCCTCCATGTTGCACGGGTTTAGCGTAGGGCTTTGCTGACTTTTGCGTATACGCTGGTTACTCCTGCAGCGATTTCTTCAAAAAAAAACCTCCCGGCCTTATCAGCGTATCATCATAGGCTGTTGTATGAATGGCCTATAAATGAATAAATAGCTGCACACTCTAAACATGATGCTCGTCCAAGCCACGCACTAAGCGCAGCGCAGCGACTGCAAGCAACCCTACGGCAACGATTAGTACCGCCCATAGGCCATAGGTTTTCCACGGTGTAGGCGCTGCGATCTGCTGCATTGTCCCCAGGGTCGCAGTCTGGGTCGACGGCAATACCTGCGGCAACGTCAAGGCATCTGCCATTACGCCGTCTGCAGTGATCGGTCGATTGATTTCCAGATAATACGGTGCTTGACCTTGAGCCACAAAATACAAGATCTGACTCGGACCGATCAAGGTTGCTGAGAGTTGCGGGGCGAGAGGCCCCACCGCTTTGAGCTGCCACTCGCGCGCCGTGGTTGTAGTCTGATTGGTAGGATCTATCCAAAGCGTATCATTGACCGCGGGTTCGCCCTGTGGTGGGTTTTGCCAGTGTGAAAGTGTTTGCTGACGTTGCGTTTGCCATTCGCTGCCTTGCTGCGCTACGTTTGGCTGACGGGTAGACAATGCCAGAGACCATACTTGATTCAGAGGTAGATCAAATTGAATACCCGAGACGGCAACAGCCGTTGGCAAGCTGAGCAGCCAACGGTCGCTTTGTCCTGCGCTGTCACTTTTTTGAAAGATTACGGCCTGCTTCTGCATGACCGGTTGTACGGGATCTCGTAAGGCAATGGCAGCCTGCGTTAAAGACAATGGTGCAGATAGCGCTAAACGCCAATAGCGGTAGGTCTGGTTGACGTCGATATTGCTTTGTTTGAGTTGTACGCCACCACTGCTGATCTGGCCAGTATCCAGCAACGATGATGCACCTACAGCGTACCAGTTGATCAAGTCCTGACTGCCCTCCAGACTGGCCTGTATAGATAGCGCACTACTCGGCCATGTAAGCGTGAGCCGATTCGCCAGTTTTCCTTGATAACGCGCCATGTCCGGAAGTGCCAACAGCCACGTTTGATCGGCGCTTTGATCGGCATGTAGCGCACTGGTCTTCTCTAGCAGGCGATCCGGCCATGTCACCCAAGCATGGGCATGATCTTGGTTGAGCTGCAGCTCCAGACTGGCCGCAGCGGCTCGTGTCAGTGGGGGCTGAGCTGGCCAATGATAGGCACGCAACGGAATGAGCTGTTCATGAATGGGCTGTAGGGCGGAGACCACGCGTGCTGGCATGACCTGCCCCGCCCCATCGCGGACTTGATAATTCTGGGCGCTTTGCAACTGTGCAATCGTCGCTAAACTGAGCTCAACTTTGCTGAGCGGGCTAGATGCCGCTGCAGTTTGCGTCGGCAGGATTGGATAGCGGACATGGGCTGGTGGCTCGGCGCCGTATGCCATTGTGCTCAGCATCAGGATAAGTCCCGCGCTAGACAGCGGAAATGCCTTAGTCATGTTGATGATCCTTGTGCGGCTCGGAGGCTGGGTCGGGAAGCGTTTTTGATGACGCAGCAGGCGGTAACGGTGCCACAAATCCGATCAGCAACATGATCAGACCCGCACAGATAAACGAAATGATGCGCGCCATCGCACCGACATGAGACAAATCCACGAATAATAGCTTGGCGACCACTAAGGCCAAGAGTGCAATTCCGGCAAGCCATACTTCACGCCAAGCACGACGACTGGCAAGCCAAGTCGCAAGCAATGCCAGCAGAGCCCAAACAATGGTCAATGTCGACTGTACCGTGTCGACATCCCACGCATCAGGCCACAGTGGCGAGCCTATCCACGCATGCAGGGTGCGAATGACGATCCCCGTCAGTGACCAAAAACCTGCCAGCGCCAAACCAGCCCAAACATATTTCCGAATCGAGACAGTAACATGCCGACTCAGCAGGACAGCAACTAGGCCAACGACACCTAGGCTGATATCAAGGCCGTTTATCAGTGGAATATAAGGCATGCCGAACAACTGGCCGTCTGCAGACAGGTTGATACCCCAGACCCAGAGTGCGGCCACGATCAACAGTGGAAGCGTCAAATCATGCAGCAGCTGTGGACGATTGAGCCAAGAGGGTGTTTGCTTGACCTTCAATGCAGCCCAGACCAACAGCGCTGGCAACAGTGCAGCAATGGGATTTAAAAACTCGAATTCAAACGCGGCAAACAACAGAATCACGATCACAAATATGGCCTGATCCATGCGCGAGCTGACCTGACGAGTAAACGGAATATCGACTGGTGAGCGCAGTTGCTCGACCTGTGTCAGGCGGCTGAGTAATCGCGCACCCAGAATGACCCATATACCTGACAAGGGCATAAACCAGACGCTTTGGGTCATTGATAGCAGTAAGATTGCCATCAGCGGCAGCAACACTCTGGTTGCGCCACGTATTTCTACCCAGCCCAGACTGCGATCCAGTAACAACGTGAGCAGTAT
Source organism: Aquirhabdus sp. (assembly GCA_030152425.1). Lineage (GTDB taxonomy): Bacteria > Pseudomonadota > Gammaproteobacteria > Pseudomonadales > Moraxellaceae > Aquirhabdus. The sequence continues at coordinate 4,539 of JASLJP010000135.1, read as the reverse complement.
GAGCAGAAGTCCATTGACTACACGTCTCAGCAATTCATGATCATGCTGCAAGTAGGGTAGATAAGCCAAGATATCGTCAATCGAAATACTGGTGATGACCAGCGCGAGCACAAGGATGCCACAGGAGATGAGCACATGGTGGTGTAGCGCTACGCCGTCATTGCGGAAGCGTAGTAGTGCGGCGGAGACCAAAAGTGAAATGGCCAATACAGCAAGGCCGACGCTGAGATTGGCATCGGAGTTGCTAAATGCGACCCAGGTTAAAATCACACAGCTGATGAGTTGCAGCGCGAGACCGAAAACGACCTGCCAGATGCGCTGCTGGCGCTGACCAAGCCAGACCAACCCTGCCCCCTGTACCGCCCACCCTGCTGATGTCCACTGGGCATTCAGCGCCAAAGGTAACACCAGTGCCAAAAAGCCCACGCCTACCGCCAATGTGCCCTCGGTCAGCAGTCGCATCGCGCCGCCCTGCCGCAGCAGATAGCGACCCAATAGCAAATAGATAGCCGAAAGTGCGGCACTGCTCAGTGCCAAGGCATAGGGCAGATCGTGCAGCAGACCTGCCTGCAAGCCAAAGCCTAAGACAGGAACGCCAAAAAGCAATGAGCCATCCACAATGGGGAAATAGGCATTTGCATCGTTGGCCTGCGCAGACTGTAGGCGAACGAGCTGCTGGCTATAGCGCACCACGATAAACAGATACAGGGCCAAATGGATAAGCAGCAAACCTTCTAGCGGCCAGCGCAGATAGGGCATGATTGTCGACCATGCATTCATGTCGTACTGCTGCCAGCCCCAAAAACCCGCTAAGCCGAAGGTAAAAAATGCTCCCAGCAGGTTTAACACTTTCCACGTCCGATAATGTGCCAACCATGCGATTGCGATATTCAGCAGTAAATAATAGCTAAACAACCCGATGACGTTATTGCTGCCATCCGAAGTGAGAATGGGCGCCAGAAAAGCACCGGCAAAAGCCATAAAGGCTAAAGGAAAAGCATCCTGTTTTAACGACAGCAATGCCGTAATAACTGCCAGTACCGCCAATAGTGTAAAGGTCAAGGTATTCGGCAATAGATGGTACAAACGGAAAGCCGCAAACAGCGTCAGATAGAGAATCGCCAAGCCTGCACCCATGAGGCTAATGGCATAGCCACGTCGTGACAAGGTTGCAAGCACTGTTTCTGAAAGATCGGTTACACGCGCATCGGCTACGGCGAGGTCTACGCGCTGTGGGAGGGACTTGGTCGCCAGTTTGATCCCCACTAAGGTGAGTACCAGTCCGCCCAAGGCAATCAAAGACAGACGTACTTCGATAGGAACGCTTAAGTTCTCACTGGCAAAGCGGAGCAACAGCACGACGCCGATAAGCAATACGATCACCCCAATACGGACAATGGCATTGCCCCCTTGGAACCATGCTTGCAGGCTATGCCATAACGATGTCACGACATGTGTAGATCTTTCATCTGGCTCTAGTACTAAAGAGCGCTTGACTGAAACCTGAGGGACTTCAGAGGTTTCTGAGTCGCTCGACGTTTGAGACATCGACGCAGGACGCGTCCATGGCGGCGTATAGTCTGCAAGCTGATTGGTCTGTGCAATAGGTGCCGCTAACGGGATCTCTGGGGCTGATGGCGCAATGGGCGCATCCTCATGCCGAGACTCGTCTCCAGCAGGCTGCGTAGATGAGGTAGATTGATCGCTGCTATTTTGTTTTGCCAACAGGGCTTGCAATCGCGCCAACTCGATATGAAGCTGACTTAAACGGGCGTTAAAAAGTTGATTCATCTTGCTGGTGCGTTTAAACAACACGACGACTGCGACGTAGGGGAATAGCAGCACTGCCAGTGCCAATAGGATCAGCATTTCCATGTCGCTTCCTTTAGAGATATAACCTGTCGCAAGACACCTGTCAGCGCATGCTATGACGGCACCACGATTCCATCTATAGCACGTCCATCGTTTGCAATCTACAACATACAGCATTGTACTTTAATCACAAAATAGCTCAAAATCGCCACCCTGCGACGCAATCTGGTTTCACACCTACCTATGCCCACCTCTGAAGCACATCTTCACGCCCGTCAACAAATCCTCTTTGGATCGTGTTGCGTCCTGTTGTCGGCATTTTTGTTTGCCATCAAAGCAATTTTGATTAAAAAAGCCTACGGCCTAGATGCGAGCCTGACTGCGCCAACTTTGCTCGCGCTGCGCATGCTGAGCGCACTGCCCTTCTTTGTCTTGATCGCGATGATCGCGCCGCGCAATCCAACAGCACCCACGCACAAGGACTGGGCATTGTTGCTCTTGGCCGGGCTAATCGGTTACTACCTCGCCAGCATTTTGGATTTTGTGGGATTAACCTATATTTCAGCATCGCTTGAACGCATTATTTTATTTTTATATCCCACACTGACCGTACTGATGATGGCGGCACTGCATAAACGCGCCATCCATCTGCGCACCTTCTGCGCCATCATCCTTAGCTATAGTGGCACGCTGGTAGTGATGGCACCTTCTGCGCCATCATCCTTAGCTATAGTGGCACGCTGGTAGTGATGTTGGGCGAAGGTGCACAGGCCGCAAGCCACGGCAGTGTCTGGACAGGTAGTCTGTTTGTGTTTGCCAGTGCTTTTGCCTACGCCCTCTATCTGGTCATGACACCTACATTGATCCGTCGTTTTGGCAGTTGGCGTTTTACGGGCTTGGCTATGAGTGTCGCTTGTCTGGCATCGTTGCTGCACTATGGCATAGTCACGCCTGAACCGCTTGGATTGCTCGGCCAATACTCATGGACGATTTTGGGCCTGGGTGTCGCATTGGGAATATTTTCAACCGTACTACCGGCGACATTTTTGATGCAGGGCATCGCCCGCGTTGGTCCTGCGCAAGCCGCCATGCTTAGCGCTGGCGGGCCGATCATGACGGTGGTATTGGCGGTATTGTTTTTAGGTGAGTCACTGTCTTGGATTCAGTGGCTGGGATGTGGGCTCAATATCTGTGGCGTACTCATGATCACGCTCCTCCCGGCCCAACCCGTGGCAAAAGCCAGTAGCACGCTCTGATGTTATGGGCGTTTATCCGTGTCTACGGCAGCGACGCTCTGAAGGAATTGCTGCACGTCAGCGCCTGCCACATTAAAGCGGATGTCGCGATTGCTGGCTTGCAATTTGATCTCTAAGCCCGCTTGCTGATGTTGCTCTAGATATGCACGACTCAGTTGGATGCAATCTTCTTCTTTAACACCATCACGCCGTACATCGGATTTGCTTTTTACCACTTCGAGCTGTTGATCATCCGCGTCGACAGCCGACTCAAATAGCCCCCAGCCAATTCCGATCGTACTTGTGGTGGTATACAGACAATAACGATCCGTATCGCTATCGCTTGCATCGGTTTTGGTCATGCGAAAATAGGCACTGAGCGTGGTGCTGCTCGGCGCTTTGACATTTTGCAGGGTCAGCTCTGGTGAGCGATAGTAGGTCTGACGACTTAAGCGATGGTGCTCGACGGTGAGGTTATGCGTTGTCACTACAGGCTCTACGACACTGACGCAACCCACTAAGCTCACCACACCCACAACCCATAATAGTTTCATCATTTTTTTCCAACCCTACATTACAACTCAGCAACCCGATAAATTATGGTAACGCGCTCACCGCCAATTGCCCATCTCCACGCGCAAATACGATACAGAACAGATACATGCCCATCGCGATTGTCACCGCAGTATTCAACCGCATTTACTGCAACAGCTTGATAAAATCCACTGCAAAATGATGACAATCCCCCGGCCAGCGTGCAGACAGATAGTTGCCATCACGTACGGTAAAACCGTGTTTGAGGTTGGTCGCACTATCGCGCAAGGGTGGAAAAGGGCCTTGTTTAAAATCACTGGGGCTGGCTAAGGCCGCGGTCACTTCGGCCTCTACGGTTTGCGCATAAGTGCGATAGTAGCGACCCAACCAAGGTGCGGTAAGCCCCCATGCCACATACTCCTGACTAGCCAGCAGTGCCGTCGTTTTATGACCGTGCAGGATAGACAGGCCCGTGTCCGGATTGATCGCGCGCGCGAGCAGCAAGACTCCATGACAGACGGCCGCGACTGGCTTTAAGGTTTTAAAGAAATGCACCGAAATATCTTGCGCCCGCTTCGACTCAAGCAGCGTGCGCATGCCCGGCGCATGACCACCGGGGATTAATAGCGCGCTGTATTCTTCTACCACGACTTCGTCATAGGAAATGGGATTCAAAAACGCTTCGCTCAGAATCATCTGCTGATAGAGCTTGAGATCGTCTTTCTTGGTCATGAGCACAGGCGACAGTATCCCAAAACCTCTCGTGACCAGACGAGGATCGGCATACGCGGGTTTGCCCTTAGGTGTTGCAAAACGGATGATCTTGCCCGCTTCGCGCAGCGCCTGCCAAGGCACAGCGCTCTCGGTCGGATCGTAATCAGATTCGGGCAGCAGGATTAAAATCATCATAAGGCTCATCTACCAAATTCAAGCAGTACCGCGTAACCGTGATGGAGTG
>JASLJP010000074.1 GCA_030152425.1 Aquirhabdus sp. | reverse complement strand
TTTCGAGGTAGTTAGGCGCGTAGCCGACTTGGTCGACGACCTGTGCCAAGGTATCCCGCACGGTGCTGGGGCCCAGCAGCGGTAACATCAGGAAAGGCCCGGAGCCTATACCCCATACCCCCAACGTCTGGCCGAAGTCTTCGGTCGATTTCGGAATGCCGAGGTAGCCTGCTGTATCCCAAAAGCCCAAGGTCGTGGCGGTGTTGATGACAAAACGGCTCAGCGACTCGATCGAGGTACCCGGATGGCCTTGCAGCAGGTTGTTGACTGCAGTCCAAGGCTGGCCGAGATTGCTGAAGAAGTTGGTGACGCCGGTACGGATCGTCTGTGGCACCACGTGGACATAGGCATTGGCGATGGGCAGCAAGATCCATTTATCCAGCTTGGCGTTAAAGCTCCACATGGCACGGTTAAATTGCTCAAACGGATCTTTGACCGGATCGGGCTGCGAGGCATTGGCGTTGACGGCGATTTTTTCACCAAACTCGCCAATCGTGCCGCCGATTTTGCCGCCCAGCTCGCCGATCTTGTCGATCGAGTGACCCAGGGTTTGGCCGATGCGCGACAGCGGGCCATTGGGGGTGTCGGTGCTGACGACCGGGGCATCGCTGGCAGGGATGGTCTGGTCACGCGGGGTAACGGCCACACCTTGGCTCATGGTCAGCTCGCCGACCGGTGTAATGGCGATCGGGTCGGGAGCTTGAGTGGGGGTAACCGCATTGGGCACGGTCTGGACGGTGCTTGCTGCGCTGCTCGTGCTGACGCTCAGATCCTGTAGACCGGACGCGGATGCGCTGCTATTGCCGAGCGCTGAGGGCTGGGTCAGTGACGCAAACGATTCGGTGTCGGTCGCGTCGTCGGTCTGGACGGCAGGCAGTGCAGGGGTAGTCTGTGCGGTCGAGGCATTGACGACTTGGGCATAAGACTCGCTACGCACCTCCGCCGCAAGGCTGACAGGAGCAATTTCCGCGAACGCCAACTGCGACACGAGACTAATGCAGATCCCGAGGGTCGCCTTGAGGGGAATGTCAGACATAAAAAGCTCAAACCTTTAAATCGAAAAAACAGCTTATGTTACTTCTCGTAAATTTTCTAGTTCTGTACAATCATTTGAATCGCTTTCGCCAAGTTTATCGCCTATATTTTTGTAAGTAATTATTCGGTATGGTGGCGATTAATTGGACATTTTATGCGGATTAGCCAACGCTTTCGGTGAAAAAGCGGTCAAGTTCTGGGGCTAACCCTATATGGCTGCAGGATTCTGTCGCGCTAAGCAGAAAAATCTGATATTTGGGGCATAAAAATTGCATACGCGCGCAAAGTTCGGTTGTATACTCCAAAAATCCGAGGGGGTATGCCCGCTCACACGTTGAGCACTGCTGCAATCTTAGCGTCATCGCATACGGGGAATCAATGAAGTTATCAGTCGGCCTGAAAGTTACAGGCTCATTATCGCTGACACCACAGCTGCAACAGGCCATCCGCTTGCTGCAATTGTCCTCGCTTGAGCTTGAACAGGAAATCCAGAGCCAACTCGACAGCAACCCCCTGCTCGAAGCCATTGATACTTCGCCGGACGGTCAAACCTCCGATTCGCCTGATAATAACGTCGACTACCAGTCCGCCGAGCAGGCCTCCGACTACGGTGCAGACAGCGATTTTCAAGACAACGACTCCACCAGTACCGCCAATACCGTCACCTTGGATGAGCAAATGGGGCTCACCCGTTTGGGCGAAGATCTGCCGGTCGATACCCAATGGGACGACGTGTTTAGTCATCAGTCGACCGCGATGGCCAGTCCCGAGTTTGAAGAGCGCGAAGACATCCGCACCGTCAGCGACTCGATCTGGTCCGAGCTGCGTTGGCAGCTCAATCTCACGCCATTTAGCCCCGTCGACCGTATCATGGCCGAGTGCATCATCGACGGGATCGACGAGCGCGGCTACCTCGAAGCCAGCCTCGAAGAGCTGCTCGAAGCCACGCAAAACCAACTGGATAGCCTCGATATCGACGAAGAAGTCGAGATGTCTGAGCTGGTGGTGGTGATCAAACGTATCCAGAATTTCGATCCACCCGGCGTCTGCGCGCGTGATCTGTCGGAGTGCCTCTGCCTCCAGCTCCGCGCCCTGCCCGAAAACACGCCCTCGCGCGACAATGCGCTGAAGATGATGGCGCACCATGAGCTGCTGCTGATCAACGATGTCGCCAAGCTGATGCGCCAGACCGGACTCGACCAAGACGAGCTGCGCGCCGCGCTGACCTTGGTCAAATCGCTGGAGCCTTATCCCGGGCTGAAATTCCAGAACAACGAACGCGAGCACCAAGTGCCCGATGTGATCGTGCGCAAAAAGAGCGACCACTGGGAAGTGCAGCTCAACACCGACATCCTGCCCAAACTGCGGGTTAATTCATATTATGCCGGGATGATCAAGCGCGCCGATCAGAGTGAAGAAAATCAGTACCTGCGCACCCATATGCAAGAGGCACGCAATTTTATCAAGAGCGTGGACGAGCGGCATAAGACGCTGCTCAAAGTGTCGACCTGCATCGTCGAGCACCAACGTGCGTTCCTTGAGCATGGTCCCGAGGCGATGAAGCCGTTGATCCTGCGCGATATTGCGCTGGAGACCGAGCTGCACGAGTCCACGGTATCACGCGTCACCACGCAAAAATATCTGCTCACCCCACGCGGGCTGTTTGAGCTGAAGTATTTCTTTTCCAGCCATGTGGCCACCAGCACGGGCGGCGAGTGCTCCTCGACCGCGATCCGTGCCATGATCAAAAAAATGGTGCAGGAAGAAAACGTCAAGAAACCTTTGTCGGATAATGCCATCACTGAAAAACTGCATGAGGCTGGCATCGACGTCGCCCGTCGTACCGTCGCCAAGTACCGTGAATCCCTCAATATTGCCTCGTCCAGCGAGCGCAAACGTCTGCTGTAATCGCGCGCTATATTGGTCAAACCGTGCGCGCTTGATCCGACCAAGTGTAAAAATAGATGTCGGATGACTTGCAAAGCGTTTGGCGATATGTTCTCTTAGAGGTGTAGCCCCTGTGGTTATGTGAACCCGTCCGACTCGCGTCAGGTCTTGTTTTATATAGTTTTTTTATGTTAAATGCGTTTAAGTATCATGCTTGGTTTAATGTAAATTGCTGTGGTAAATCACAATCTGCACGGGCCGACTATCAGGCTAAAAGCGAATTCATGATTCGCTCGTCCCCCGACCAGTCTGCTCTACTTGAATGGCCGCTCGACCAATGAATCATGTCTTCGTTACTATACGAGGATGGTTTTATGCATATCAAGATTAGTGGACATCATGTCAGTGTATCTCCCGAAATGGAGTCCAGCGTTCATGAAAAACTCGCAAAAGTGGAACGCCATTTCGATCATATAAATAGCATGCAGGTTATTTTCTCCAAAGAAAATCATCATTCAGATCCCAGCTACGATGGCCGTAAAGGCTTAGCGAATCATAAGGCTGAAGTGATCTTGCGTGTTCCTGGCTCGGAGCTCTTTGCTCAAGCCACCGCCAATACCGTACAAACCACCCTTGACCTGTTGGCAGACAAGCTGGATCGCCAGATTGTGCGTCACAAAGAACGCCTCAAGAGCCATAGCAATGAGACGCACCACCAGCAGTTTGCGCTTGAGTGATACGCTGTAAGCAGCGTAAGCGCTTAAAAGGTTGAACGGTTTGTATCGTGAAGTGCGGCAGATGAGTTGAGTATCGCACATGGTTTCCGAACTAATTTTGCACCCGTGTTGCATCATCAGTTTGGGCTTGAAGTTGGAGGCTGGCGGTTGAGGCGAGTAAGGTTAGAGATCCTATCGCCGCTTGATGACTAAAGAATCATCCAGATCCCACCAAAATAACGATCAAATCGTTCACAAATCGCGTATTTTAAAGCTCGGCGAGTGCCGAGCTTTTTTTATGCCTCAAAGTTTAGTCATCTGCAGGCGTATCCACCCATCTGGAACGCTTTGTGCAGGATGAGTGTGTGGTTGCCGGTTGCACAATGGCGTGTGACTGGATCGTGTACGACATAGAGGATGCTATGAAAACGGTCGATGTAGATTGTAGTTTGGGCTATCTGGTACAGCAAAAGTCTGAATTTATCATCCAGATTCAGGCGGCGTATCATCCATGGCAGCGCATCGTGGAGGAGTCTTTAGAGCTGGCAGGGATCGAGCCTGAAAGCTATGTCGATATCACGGGTCAAAACCGCATGTTTCGCTTTAGTGGCTATCCGGGTCTGATCGAGATGCGCTATCGCGCCACGGTCGAGATCGACATGCCGCCGCGCGATGCGCGCGCGCAGGAGATGGATGTCGCCGATCTGCCCAATCATGTGCTGCATTACCTGCTGCCGAGTCGTTACTGCGAGTCCGATCTGATCAGCGCCATGGCGCAGCGCACCTTTGGCAATCTGCCCCGTGGCTTTAGTCGGGTCGAGGCCGTGTGCAACTGGATCAAAAACAATGTGGTCTATGAGCTCGGCTCTAGCCATGCCACCACCACGGCGCGCGAGGTGCTCATGAGCCGTGCAGGCGTTTGCCGTGACTTTGCCCATCTGGGCATCGCATTTTGCCGTGCGCTCAATATTCCTGCGCGCTTTGTGTTTGGTCACACCCAGTTTCCCGATCCGCCGCCGGATTTCCATGCGCTGTTTGAGGCCTATCTGGGTGGGCAATGGATTCTGTTTGACGCCACCAAGATGGCACCGCTGGACAAGATCGTGCGCATCGGCACCGGGACCGATGCCAAAGACGTGGCCTTTGCCACCATGTACGGCGATGTACAGATGCAGTATTTAAAGCCGATGGTGCGCGACCATGTCGTCGGGCAGGCAGCCGAGTTTGCCGAAGAGTCGAATTTTTATCACTCCGGTATCAGTCAGTTGCGCGGCGTTTAGTCGGGTGCTTTCGGCTGCAGAAGGTCTACTGGCGATTGTTCGGCTGTGACCGGTTCAATCCGGTCTGGCGCCACAGGCTCGGGCTGAGTCGGCACGGGATCGTGATGGCGGCGCGACCGGCGTAGCGATTTGATCCGCGCAAGATGGCGTGAGCCGCTGCGCTGTTCATCGCCACGCGGGGCGTCAGTGCGCGTCCGGCGCCGCGCTTCACGGTTCTCTATACGGCGTTGTGCTCGGTCAGGATCATCGCTATCGCGACTGGGTCGCTCGTCCCGCGCCGCGTTGCGTTCCGCACTGCGTTGTTCGCGGGCTTCACTGCGCGATGCCCTACGGGGTTCGTCTGTCGTCCGCGGGGCGCTTTTACGACTTGCGGCACTGCCTGCATCTAGGCCGCTTTGTTTGAGGAGGGCTTTTTGCTTGAGGCGGTTTTTGTTGCGTCGTTTGAGCCGTAGTTGGGTCAGGGTGTGCAT
>JASLJP010000063.1 GCA_030152425.1 Aquirhabdus sp. | reverse complement strand
CGCCACTGCAACTGGCCGAGCGCATCACCTATGCGCCTGCCCGCATTGCCGGGATCGAGCCACTGTGGCAGTCGGTCGGTGGCTGGGTCTTGGTCGATCCTGAGCTGCGCTGGACGCTCACGCCGCTGCAGATGAAATCCGCCGGTAAAACCACGCCGTTTATCAATGCGATGTTTGTCGGCCGGGTGACGGACGTGCTGTTGTAAGGATCGTGCACGTCGAGCATGGATGTCAGGCACGCTACGGCGTGCTTTTTTTATTGCGTGTGCAAGCTTCCTCCGTATCGCCCTGCTGTATTTCGTGGCACTCTATGCCATGATTTACTGGGGTGATGGATACAGAACAATAAGGGGGAAGTGGACATGACGGTGTTTTTGATTTTTGTAGTGGTGGTGGTCGTTGGGGTGTTTTTTGCCAAAAAGCGCGGCCAACAAGCCGCCAAGCGCGATGCCTATATCCGCAGCTATGCCTTTCCGCAAGGCATCCTGCGCAAGGTACACGCCAAGCATCCGCATCTCAGCCAAAAAGACCTCGAGCTGGTCAGTCTCGGCATGCGTCATTTCTTTCTGGCCTATCATAAATCCGGCTATCAGGCCGTCTCGATGCCCTCCCAAGTGGTCGACGACCTGTGGCATGAATTCATCCTCTATACCTTGAAATACCAGAATTTTTGCAAAGACGCCTTTGGCCGTTTTCTGCATCATGCGCCCGCCGAAGTGCTGACCGACAAAGGCAAGAGCAACCAATCGCTGCGCCGCGTCTGGAACGAGACCTGCCGCGAGGAAATCATCAATCCGCGTAAACCCTCGCGCCTGCCGCTGCTGTTTGCCCTCGATGCCAAACTGGCCATCGTCGGTGGCTTTACCTATATCGCCGACTGCGAGGCCAAGCGCAATGCCGCGACCGAGCAGCTCGCTGGCGGGGTGACCATGGCGGCTGTGATCTACTGCGGTGGCGATTTCTACAGCCCGACCTTCTTTGCCAATGACTCGACCTCCAGTGGCTGCAGCAGCACCAGCACCTCAAGCTGCAGCAGCGACAGCGGGTGTAGCAGTGGCTGCAGTGGGGGCTGCGGCGGCGGCGGGGATTAGAGCGCAATACAAAAAGCCAGTCATCGAGACTGGCTTTTTAGTGGCGGTCGTTCAGGCTTAGGCGTTGTCTTGCACCACGATGGTGGTCGTGTCCTTCGCCACGGTGAACTTGGTTTTCTTCAGCAAGACATTGCTCGGCACGCTGCCGTCGGCATTGATGCGTTTGGTCTTAACGAAGGTCACGTTCATCGCGGAGGCAGATACCGTCGCGATGGCATAGCCTTGTGCGTCGTTGTCGAGGTAGGCGAAGTCCGGGTTGTTGGCTTTGATCACGCCATCGAGAGTGGCGGGGGTCGCCACCAGCGCAGCCAGCGGTGTGCCTGCAGAGCCCGCTTTGAGGTAACTGTAGAACGAGCTGGAGCTGATCCCCGCCGTCACGAAGTCGACCAGCACCGACGTGCCCAGCCCGTTTTCGGCGATGTTACGCACCACCCCGGCTTGGAAGGCATGCAGATCGCCCGTCACCGCGACCACGTTTTTGATGCCTTGGTCGTGGATATAGCTCAGCAGCTCCTGCTTGGCTGTCGGGTAGCCATCCCATGCGTCGGCGTTGATCACATAGCGGTTTTGGTACTGCGCTGGCACTGGCTGGGCGCGCAGGTCGAGCCACATACGGTTCAGCGTCACTTCGTTGCCCCACACTTTCCACGTCGCGTCGGTGTTTTTCAGCGTGTCCTTAAACCACTGGGTCTGGGTCGTGCCCAGGATCGACGGCACGCGACCCATGGCGGCGGTTTTTTGCTGCTCAAACAGCGCGAGGAACTGCTGGGCAACAAAGTAGCGTGCGCCAACCGAATCCGAGCCATTGATCGGATCATGGCCTTGCGCAGCCGCCACGGTGGCTTCGTCGACGATATGGTTATCACGGTACAGACGCTCGTCGGTCATCACCAGATGCAGGTGCTTGCCGACACGGAAGTCGCGGTAGATGCTGATGTTGGTATAGCCGGTGGTGGCATTGACGTCGAATTTCAGATCCGTCCAGTCGATCGGCAGGTACTCCGCCCACGCTTGGGTCGCGTGGCGGCGGCGTTCGGTTTCTTGCTTGTTTTCATTGGTATAGGTCTGATGATCCTGCCAGCAGTCATCGGAAAACTCATGGTCATCCCAGATCGCGATCATCGGATACTGGCCATGGATGGTCTGCAGGCGTTTGTCGCTGCGGTAGGTCTGGTACAGGCTGCGGTAGTCTTTGAGCGTATTGGCATAGCGACCGCCACCGACCAGCGGCAGGCCATCGGGCAGGGTGATCGCAGGATGGGCAGCCTCGGCTTGACCCGCTTGAAAGGCAGCACCGGTGGTCTCGTAGATGTAGTCACCGACATGGACGACAAAGTCCAGCGCCTCTTGCGCCAGCAGGGTCAGACCCGCCCAATGGTTGACACTCCAGTCCTGACAGGTGATCCACGCAAAACGTACATCACGCGTCGCGGTGGCTAGGGGTAGGGTCTTGGTCGTGCCCGCCGCGCTGATGTCGCGGCCATTAAAGAAGCGATAGTGGTACACGGTATCGGCCTCAAGGCCCGTGACTTTGACCCGTACCGTGTGGTCAAACTGGGTCAGCGCGGTGACATCGATGCTCTGTAGCGGTGCGGCAAAGCCAGCGTCGCGGGAGATCTGCAACGACAGCGACACATCGCCTGTGCCACTGGTCGGGATCGCCCGTGTCCAGAAGATCACGCTCGTGGTGCGCGGATCACCACTGGCCACACCCTGCGGGAAGCTGACCAGACCTGCGCCAGCATTACTGTCGTCGTCGCTGCCACAGGCGGTAAGGGCTACCGGTACGGCAGAGGCAACAGTGAGAAATCCAGCGGTCTGGACGACGCTGGCGAGAAAGGAACGGCGAGTGGTCATGGTCGGGCTGCCTATGAGAGGTGGCGGAGAAAAATGCGAATCTCTCAAAAATAGGCGCTGGACGTGGCAGTATCATGACAGTCGACCTGCGCGCGGCATGAGTTTTAGGCCGTAGATATTGCCCGTATACGCCTGATCCAGCGTACAATGCCCCCATTCGGTTTTATTTAAAAAGTGTCGGTTATGTCTGAGTCAGTGCGCCTTGCCAAACGAGTAAGTGATTTGATGGCGTGTTCGCGCCGCGATGCGGAAACCTATATCGCGGGCGGCTTTGTCTTGGTCGATGGCCGCGTGGTCGAACAGCCTAATTTTATGGTCGCCGATCACAAGGTCGAGCTTGATCCCAAAGCCACCCTCAAGCCGCTGCCGCCGATCACCATCCTGCTGCACAAACCCGCGGGCTACGACTTTGGCCTGACCTACGACCTACTGCAAAAAGCCAAGCATCGCCCCAAGAAAAAAGGCGATCAGCCCGTTGTCGACAGTGCGTCAGAGGAGGCCTTGGATGCGCAGGCGCTTAGCCCAGAGGCCGAGTCCACCCCCGATCCAGAGCTAGACGGCATTGACCCCGAGATCAAAGCTGACCTGATCAAATACGACGCCCTGCAGTTCCTGCGTCTGGACACTCAAGAAAAAGGCGACCGTACCGGCATCCGCCCACTGCATTCGCACTTTACCAAACTGACTCCGACGATTCGTCTGGAGAGCGCCGCCAGCGGGCTGGTCATCTACACCCAAGACCGCGCCGTCGCCCGCAAACTCATCGACGACGCCAGCCGTGTCGAGCAAGAGTACATCGTCCAAGTCGAAGGCGAGCTATCGGCAGAAAACCTCAAACGCCTCAACACCGGTTTCTATCACAAAGGCGTGCTGATGCCCGCCGCCAAAGTCAGCTGGCAAAACGAACACAACCTGCGCTTCGCCATCAAAAACGTCCAGCTCGACCAGATCGAACAAATGTGCCTTGGCGTCGGCCTCACCGTCACCGGCATGAAACGCATCCGCATCGGCCGCATCTCAATGTCCAAGCTGGCGGTGGGCGAGTGGCGCTATCTGCTCGGGTATGAGCGGTTCTAAAACTAGGAGTGCGCTATGTGTTTTTCATTCCATGTGAAAACAATGGGTTGTTTAGATGAGGCTGATCCAGAAGTTGTAGTCCAACTGGCAGATCAACCGGCAAACCAACCGCAGCAAATGACCCGCACTCAAGATGCCGCTGGCAAAGACGAATTGCGGGATTTAGGGGCGAGTATAGAAAAGCAAGACACGATGGCAGTGGTCTAACGACTCACTTCCGTCTGCACCCTAGACTAGTTAAACCGCCAAGCCCGCTCATGCGGGCTTCATTGTTTTTGAAATTCATCTTGTATGAGCCTTGTATTTAAAATCTATCGCCCCTATGTAGATTTGACAACAGTTAATGTCAACAATTGTTCTTAACCCTGTGTAGGAATGCGGATCATGAGTGAATTGCAATTAGACCCAACCCATAACACCATAATGATCAATGGCAAGCAGCGCTACTTCGAGCCTGCGCCAACCGATATGAATGTCGAGGCCTTTCGCCAGGTGGTGACCAGTCGCCGCTCGGTGCGTAAATTTACCGAGAAACCGATCCCGCAGGACGTGCTGGACGACTGCCTAGACCTCGCCATGCTGGCACCGAGTTCATCGGGGCTGCAGCCGTGGGAGTTTTATGTGGTGCGAAGTGACGACAAGAAAGCCAAGCTGGTCAAGGCCTGTATGAGCCAAATGGCAGCCAAGACCGCCGCCGAGCTGATCGTCTGTGTGGCGCGTACCGACCGCATTGGCGACTATGCGCAAAAAATGCTGCAAGACTGGCCGACCAAGTCGATGCCGACCCTCGTCAAGCGCTACTACCAGCTCATCCCCTATAACTACGCGCCGGGCCCGCTAAATAGCTTTGGCATGATCAAGAAAGCCGCCGCCGGGGTGGGTGGTCTGCTGACGCCGGTGCCGCGTGGTCCATATACCAGTAACGATCTGGATCTATGGGCGGCCAAGAGCACGGCGCTGGCCTGTGAAAATCTGGTGCTGGCTTTCCGCGCTCATGGTTTTGATACCTGCATGATGGAGGGTTTTGACGAGCAGCGCGTGAGCAAGCTCCTCAAGCTGCCCAATGCCGCATTCCCGATCATGGTCATCGGTGCCGGTGAGCGCGCAGACGACGGCGTGTTTTTCCCGCAGATTCGTTTTGATCGTGATTTATTTATCCATGAGGTGTAAGGCTTAGGGCCTTGCCCGTTGCCGTCGATTGATCTAGCCCTAGCGCATGTCGTTGGGGCTTTTTTTATTCCGCAGACTTGCGGCCATTGCGGCTGTTTTTCGCTGATCTGGGGTGTAGATCTTGCCCCGACTTACCCACATGGCTTGCGGGTAAGGGTGTGGATAACTCACCGTGAAACGCGTGGAACTGGCGCTAAGCTTAAGATACTGAGTTGTGGCTGATTTTTGGGCGCATGGGGGTAAACCACTGATACGGCAGAGCCGCTCACTCGTCGGCTGACCCCTTAAATTCATCACAACTCGCTCGAATGGTGTTTGCCTAATCTACGACAGCGTGGAATACTCGACAGTAACCACACCAGATGGCGGAGACAGTCATCTGCGCGCGTGGTGCACTTTATAACAATGCCTTAAACAGTAGAAAGTCCGAGAACGCGCAAAAAAAGCAACAAGTCATCAAGCGCGCACGGATAGGGGCGATGTGATGCGAGGTATCAGGGCGATACTAGAAAAAATTTTGCCTCGGCAGGTGGGTGTCCAGCCGATCGATGCAGACTTGCCTACCGACCGGATCAGTGCCGCCGAAGACGATGTGCTCATCGCTCAATCCTCCCAGTTTTGGACGTTGCGTTTCCCGTCCAGACTCGAAGTGCTGTACCGCAAACAGTTCAACCAGCGCATGCTGCGGACCTATCGGCTGCGCACGCCGTTTATCCTGATCCTCTATCTGGTGTTGGTCATTGGGGTGATCAAGTCACTGCCGCCGAATAGCTTTTTCTATTTTTTGTTGATCGACATCTGGATTCCCGCCACGCTCATCGCCGGTTGGTTTTTGACCCTGATCAAACGCTGGGATCGCTGGTATCAGTGGTATACCGCTGGCGGCAGTATGCTGGTGTTGGCCACCACCATCATCGTGGCCAATGTCTTTCATCTCGGGCAGGGCTTGAGCGTGGCCTATGCCGCGATCATGTATAGCGTGCTCATCGTCTATAGCTATGTCGGCCTGCATTTTTTGTGGGCGATTATGGCTGGCTGGGCGGGTGGGGTGCTGGGTGTCGCCCTGACCTACCATCTGGGCGGCGAGGTAGACTGGGCGGTGTTTCACCGCACCTACACCTGTACCAGCGTGCTGGGCATGGGCATCGCCTATGCGCTGGAGCGGCAGGAGCGACAGAGCTTTCTACAGATGTGCATGCTGCAGATCTCGGTCGCCAAAAGCAGCAAACTGGCGCAGCAGCTCGAAGACCTCTCACTGACCGATGCACTGACCGGACTGGCCAACCGCCGTCATCTGGATGAATCCCTCGACAGCGAGTGGAAGCGTGCCTCGCGCCATGAGGAACCGCTAACCGTGATGATGGTTGATGTCGATTTTTTTAAACCCTTCAATGACAAGTTTGGCCATGTGGCGGGCGATCAGTGCCTGCGCCAGATCGCCACGGCGCTGTCGAGCTTTACCCATCGCAGCGGTGAGCTGGCCGCGCGCTATGGTGGCGAGGAGTTTGTCCTGCTCTATCCGATGATGACCGCCGCTCAGGCTGGCCCGCATGCCCAAAAGCTGCTCGACCGAATCCAAGGCCTAGCGATCCCCAATGTCTCGGGCGAGCCGGTCACGGTCAGCATCGGCATCGCCACCTGTAGCTGGATCGCAGGCACCGATGTCGCCACACTGCTGCGTCAGGCCGACGAAGCCCTGTACGACGCCAAAGAAAATGGCCGCAATCGATATGAGGTCTACCATGACGAATCGACACATCCAGTAGCGGCTGCCCCGATCTAATCAACATCATCGAGACATAGTCCCCTGTAGCCGTCGCCCCAATAAAAAACGCAGCACCCTTCACGGCATGCTGCGTTTTTTATTACGCGGAGTTAGACCACGGGTGGGTCGCTGTCGCGGCTGGTGTGGCGGTAGGTTTTGATGGCGGCGACCAGTTTGTCCAGCTCGGCCTTGTTCAGGCTGGCGGGAAACAGTAGGCCGTCATCAGGCTCTTGGTTCGGTAGCGATTTCGGGATGTGGAAATGATCCAGCAGCCCAGCGGCATCGCCGACCGCCATCAGGGTTTTGCAATGGCGGAAGGTGTTGATGAGGAACTCGCGGGTGATGCCGATACGCTGCAGCGCGGTGACTGCGGCCTTGCCATTGGCAAACACCACGGCGTCAAATAGCACCGGGGCGGCGTTTTCCAGTGTGGCGTCGGCTTCGATCGTGCCGCCTTGGGCGGTGTTGATACTGCCCAGATGCGGGGCGATCAGTTTGGGCACGGCGTGCTCGGCTTTGAGGCGGTCGACCAATGCTTTGACCGTGTCGCCGTCTACACCATCGGCGATGATGATGGCCACTTGGCGCGTGTGGATACCGTCCTGACCGACCACGGCATCTGCCGCGAGAGCTTTGGATTTGGTTACTTCGGGGGTGAATTTCTCATTGGTGGCTTTCGGCAGGGGATCGGGCAGGGTAGCGATGCCCAGACCTTTGGCCACGACTTTGGCGAGGTCGTCGGAGACGTTACGTAGCCCAGCGACCATGCGCTCGCGGATGGCGGGGATGGTCACCTTGCTCAGTTCAAAGCGGAATGCAGCGGCGATATGGCCTTGCTGCACTTCGGACTGGCTGTTCCAAAACAGCTTGGCCTGCTCGTAGTGCTCGGCAAATTTCTCCGGTTTACCGCGTACTTGGTTGGCGTTGATCGGCTCGGGGAAGGTGACAAAGCCAGCGAGATTGCCGGTCTGAAATGGGCAGCCGCCGCCTAAGGAGTTTGGCTCATAGGCGACGCGGCCACGCGGGATGGCTTTGCGGCCGATGCCGTCGCGCTGGTAGTTGTTGACCGGTACGATCGGGGCATTGATCGGGATCTCGTGGAAGTTCGCCGTGCCCAGACGGCTGATCTGGGTGTCGACATAGGAGTGGATACGTCCGGCCAGCAGCGGGTCGTTACTGAAGTCGATCCCGGGAATGACGTGGGCGGTACAAAACGCCACCTGCTCGGTCTCGGCAAAGAAATTATCCGGATTGCGGTTGAGCACCACGCGGCCGACCATCTTCACCGGCACCAGCTCTTCGGGTACCAGCTTGGTCGGATCGAGGATGTCAAAGCTCCATTTTTCGGACTCTTCTTCGGTGAAGGTCTGAAAGCCAAACTCCCACTCGGGATATTCACCGGACTCGATGGCATCCCACAGGTCTTTGCGGTGGAAGTCGGAGTCCGCGCCTTGGATTTTGACCGCTTCGTCCCAGACCAGATTGTGAGTGCCGAGTTTTGGCTTGAGGTGAAACTTGACGAAGTGGGCGACGCCTTCGGCATTTACCAGTCGATAGGTATGCACGCCAAAGCCTTCGATCATGCGCAGGCTGCGCGGGATGGCGCGGTCGCTCATCGCCCACATCAGGGTATGGGTTGATTCCGGCATCAGCGAGACAAAATCCCAAAAGGTATCGTGCGCGCTGCCGGCCTGCGGCATGCCATTGTGCGGCTCGGGCTTGACGGCGTGGATCAGGTCGGGAAACTTGATCGCGTCCTGGATAAAGAACACCGGAATGTTATTGCCGACCAGATCCCAGTTGCCTTGATCGGTGTAGAACTTCATGGCAAAGCCGCGCACATCGCGCGCGGTATCGAACGAGCCACGCTCCCCGGCCACGGTGGAGATGCGCACGAACATCGGGGTGATCTTGCCCTTGGCGGCAAAGGGTGCAGCCATGGTCAGTGCCGAGCAGTCTTCGTAGGCTTCAAAGTAGCCATGCGCGCCTGAGGCGCGGGCATGGACGATGCGCTCAGGGATACGCTCGTGGTCAAAAGTGGTGATCTTTTCCCGCAGGATAAAGTCTTGCAGCAGGGCAGGGCCACGCAGACCTGCCTTGAGGCTGCTTTGATTGTCCGCGACGGGCACGCCTTGGTTGGTGGTCAGGTGGGTGCCATCGGAGATCACGCGATGTGGCTCTAAGCCTGCGCCGGTCTTGGCGTTGACATTGGCTTCGCTTAAGGTACTGCCGGTCACCAGTGGCGGGGCGGCGACATGTTGGCCTTCCGGTGCATGGGCACTTTTTTCACCATACTCAGCGGCTTTATTGTGGTTAAACGGGCATTTGGCGACGGTGTCGTTGGTTGCCTGTAGCTGTTTTTCGATGAGTTCCGGGCTAGGGGCGGGGTTATTTTTACTGTCCGTCATTTGAAAAACTCCATGTGATGATGAAAACAAAAAAGAAGCGATTAAAGTCATCGGCAAATGCCTGGCTGCTATTTAAATGCGTGCGACAAACGCCTGCTTTAAATAAGGGCTTAGGAAAATAGCCAAGCCGAGCTTGGGTAGTTTCGGATTTTATTAATATACCTGCGTATATATGAATACGCTCAAAGGTCGGTGTTTCTATAAATGCTATTTTTATTCAACGACATAGTGCGATGCTGTCTAGCCTGCGGGATGCTGCATGTGCATTATCCGTGGTGCAGCGCTAGCAATAACAATCCGCCAAATCTAAGTCAACGGATTTGCGTCAATGAATTGTGCTGTTATACGAGTGTTTTGTATGGGCGAGATATATAGAGCCATCACTACTAGCTAGTAGTGTCATTGTGCTCAGGTTGACGTATGGGGTGGGGTGGGTTATATCTGGTGAATAATCTATTCAATAATCAGTAAATACCGGACGAGTCGAAGATGGATCAATTACCGCATAAAAACAGCATCTACCGATTCAACCGTATCGTGCGATATCTATTGCTGAGCCTTGGGCTGATCCTCCTGATCCTTGTGCTCATACGCACCTTCTTTGCCGCAGCGCTGAGTCCGGCGCTCACTGCAGATCTCAAGGCGGCGCAAACCTTGAGCGCCACACCCAGCCTCGCCTATACCTATCTGCTCGGCATGGATGCACCGGCAGATGTCGATCCGATGGTACGCGGGCGCGAGCTGCTGCCGCAGTATGTGGCCAGCTCAACGTTTGGTTTTAATGAGGTGAAGGACGACAAAATGACGCCACCCGACCAGCCTGAGGTCGACTGCGTAGGCTCGGAGTCGCTGAACTGTAGTGTGTCAAAGCGTGCTGACTGCTATCAGCAATACTTTAATGATAAGTCTGCGCGTAAACAGCTGTTGGCACGCAGTGCGCATTTATTGCCGCGCTATCGTCAATTTAAGACCTATGGCGACTATCATCAGCCTTTTCGACATAGCCTGTTGGCATTTCCCACGCCCTACAACCCGCTCATCGTCGGTCAGCGCCTGACGTTCTTGTCTTGGATTGATCAAGCTGGGGGCTTAT
>JASLJP010000048.1 GCA_030152425.1 Aquirhabdus sp. | reverse complement strand
TCACCCTGCCGGCTCAGGTCAGTACTCATGTAAAAATCGCCGCCCTCTTGGTCGAAGCGGCTGTTTATTTTGCCTTTTGGAGCATTGCGTACAACGAATACAAGCGCAACCGTACGCCGCCCGTATGATCTACTGCACGCTGCCCCAGCGTGCGAAGTTTGAAATAGAAGACCGATTTCGCGCTATGCTTATGCCACTATGGCATACGCTGGCGCAACCGCGTGCTGCCCATAGGATAGGGAAACAGACCTTCGACATAACAACAGGATAAAATAATATGCAGCTCAAAAATCTCACCGCCCATCGCGCACTGCACTGCGCTGCACTCACCCTGATGCTGGCCTGCTCCGTGGCGCATGCTGACGACGATCTGCAGGCCAATCCCTATCGCCCCAGTGTCGGCAGCCCAGCGTCTCTGTCCGCCCCCAAGCATATCGAAGCGGAGTTTGGCGTGGCGAACGCCAATGCCAGCGGCTCGAATATCAAGACCTCGCCTTTCCTGCTGAAATACGCCTTCAATGAATCGATCGGCGTGACTGTAGGGCTGAATCCGCTGATGCAGGTGAGTGTGCCCGGCATGCGTACCCGCGGCATGGGAGATGGTACGGTAACGCTAAAACTGGCACAAAAGATCAATGAGGGCTTTAGTATCGGTGAGGAGTTGACCAGCACACTCCCGATTGCCAGCCATAATTTAGGCACCGACAAATCCGATCAAACCTTTAATTTTATACTCAGTAATGATTTCTCAGGCTTTCATACCGATATCAATCTGAATGCCACCCACTTTGGCGACGACCAAGGTGCGGGTGTGGCTCAGCACGGCTTTGGCTGGTCGGCAGGGATCTCTCATCCGATCATCGGGCGTTTAAGCGGGGGGCTGGAGCTCTCCGGCACGGCGCAGTCGGGCACCGACTCGACGCTCCAAGTGCTGGAATCCATCGGCTTTAGCATCACCAAACTGACCGTGTTTGACCTGTATGCGGCGCAGGCCAAAGACAGCAATGATCAGCGTAACTACACCTTTGGCTTTGGTGTGACTCACTTATTTAACTAACCGAATCGGGGCTAATCGCCCTGACTTTACGACTGCTAGGATGTTTGAATGGTTTTAAAAGTAATCGGTATCGTGGGCATGATCTGCACCCTTACCGCCTGTGCCACCACGGGGAAATATCAGACCGAGCTCAATACCCTGAAAGGTCAACCCGTGGAGAGCGTCCTTGCAAAATGGGGTGAACCGCGCGGCGATGTGATTTTGGACAATGGTGATCGACTTCTGACGTATATCCGTACGCGTTCAATACAACTGCCGGGGGCAGTGGGGATATCACCGTCGCCGATACAAGGTGTATCGCCTGGAATCGACTTTGGAACCCGTGGCTCAGGCACTGACACCCTAGAGCTCCGCTGTATGACCAAATTTTATCTGCATGATGATCTGGTGCAACATTGGACGATCGATGGTAATGATTGCATCTATCGCGGCGACATCTTAAAAAGACTCCCCGTCGCCGAGCGCACCCCAGCATCACCGACCCCCTATCCTCCCCGTTTCCAACGGTGATCCCCCCAGCGCGACATAGAGCTGGGCGGTGTCTAGATAACGCTGACTTTGGGCGCGGCTCAGTTCTAGCTTGGCACGGGACAGCATCCGCTCGGCATCTAATATCTGCAGCACGCCCGTATTGCCCGCTTGATAGCTGCGCCGCGCCAGATCCAGTGATGCAGTCGCAGTCGTCACTGTTTGCTGCTGAGCAGCCACCCGCTCGGCGTCATGCTGTAGCGCTTGCAACTGGTCAGCCACCTGCGCAAATGACTGCAGGATGGTCTGCTGATACTGCGCCAGTGCCGCCTGATAGGCGTGCTCGGCGGCGCGTTTTTGCGCGGAGAGTGACCCGCCGTTGTACAACGGCGCGGTCAGGCTACCGGCGACTGCCCATGCACCATTGGCGGCTTTGAGCAGGCCGCTGGGACTGAGTGCCTCTTGCAGATAGTTGGCCGACAGAGTGAGCTTGGGGTAGAGATTGGCTGTCGCCACACCGATGGCAGCACTGGCGGCGTGTAGGTTCGCCTCGGCGGCTAAAATATCTGGTCGCTGGCGTACCAGCTCGGACGGCAAGCTGACGGGTAGATCGGCTGGCAGGGTGAGCTGACTCAATCGAATATCCGCCGTCTGCCAGTCGGCAGGGGCGATGCCGGTGAGGATCGCCAGTGCATGCCGCGCGACACTCAGGCGCTGCTGTAAGGGCGGTAACAGTGCGCGGTCGGCATCCAACTGACTCTGGGCAGCCAGCACTTCGGTCCGTGTACCCGAGCCACCGGTCAGCGCCGCCTGCATCAGACGCAAGGTTTTTTCATCATCATCAATAATCTGCTGGGTAGTGTCGAGCTCGGCATGCGTTGCCGCGATGGTCAGCGCTTGCGCCACGACATTGCCACTCAGCGTTACATAGGCGGCATCAAGCTGGTGGGCTTGGTAGGCGGCCAGCGCTTGCTGGCGCTCGATACCGCGCCGTGTGCCGCCAAACAA
>JASLJP010000335.1 GCA_030152425.1 Aquirhabdus sp. | reverse complement strand
CGTGGAGACGCGCGCTAGACCTGTTTAAGCAGCACCGCGGCGCGGATACGGGTGGCATCGGGCGCAGGGCTGTCCGTACAGGTGCAATTTCTAAGCCTAATCATACTGAAACATGCGCATGACGCTGTAGAGAAATCGTAGCGTTTTTATGCAAAAAGTCATGCGGTGCGAAACTGCGGGCAATAAAAAGCGCAGCAGGGAGGGGAACTCCCGCTGCGCGATGGATGGATCAGGGCTTAGGCGAGGATGCTGTGGCCTTCATCTGGTGTGGCGAACTGCTCCGGCGCAACGCCAGCTTGGTTGAGCGCCTGCGCCAGCTCGATCAGCGGCTGGTTCATGGCCTCATCAGTGAGCTGAAAGGTGCGGTGGTGGATCGCCAGCGACTGTTTGGCCGCCAGATCGATATGCGCTTGCACCGCGTCTGCGGGATTCATATGCATGCTCTTCATCACGGCACGCGGCTCGTAGGCGCCGATCGGCAGCAGCGCCATACGCGGCGCGCCCAGACGCTCACGCACCTGACTGAAGTGCTCGGCATAGCCGGTATCTCCGGCAAAAAACAGATGATCATCCGGGGTCAGGATCGACAGACCACCCCACAGTGCCGCATTGCCATCGGCCAGACCGCGGCCGGAGAAGTGCTGCGCCGGGGTATAGACGATTTGCAGGCGGTCATCTTTATGAAACGGGGTAGATTGCCACCAGTCCAGCTCGATCACGCGCATCTCATCGGGCAGGTACTGGCCATTGACCAGTCCGGTATAGATCGGCATGCGGTCACGCTGGTAGAGCCATTTGAGCGAGGCGTGATCCATATGGTCGTAGTGGTTATGACTGAGCAATACCGCATCGATGGTCGGTAGGTCTTCCAGCGCGATACCCGCTGGGCGCACACGGCGCGGGCCAGCAAAACCGACCGGGCTGGTGCGCATCGCCCAGACCGGATCGGTGAGGAAATTATACGGGCCGATCTGGATCAACACGGTGGCATGGCCGACAAACCACATCTGCCAGTCATTCAGTGCGGCATCAGGGCGGCTGTGCGGCAGGCTATCGGTAGGCACATTGTCTTGCCAGAGCGGCCATTCGGCTTTTTGGCGGGTCAGCAGCCATTTCAGTGCGGTCGCATCGCGCTTGGGCACTGTCCACGGATGGTGAAAACGGCTGCGACTGGCATGGTCGCCGATGGGGCGCTCAAAGGTCGGTACAAAGAACACGTCGCTTAAATCCGACAAGGTCGGCAAGGTCGTGGTTTTGCCCGCAGTCGGGGCGATCAATTGTGCGTCGGGTTCGAGCAGGTCTTTGACAAACAGTTGAGAGATCTGTGACTTTGCCATAGGTCGAGGTGTCCAATAGACTAAAGAAGAAGAGGGCTTTACCGGGGGCATGTATAAACACGTCATGCCTTTCTACAACATAGCGTATCGAGTTTAAGCTTAGATGACGGTCGATGAATCCATCATGCGCCACAATCCAGCGGCAAAAAAGGGTATTTGGTCAGCATAAGTAACGGCTCAGGCGTCCTGTGTATCGCCATTGACTTACGCGTCACTTGGCTTACCGCTTACACAAACGTCCTGAGCCGTGGCATGCTTAATGAAGCACGTCTATGGTCGGGTGCGAAAACCCGGTCTTTACAGTCGTGAAACGGCTGTACTATAGATATGGTGCTGGTGGGTTAAATTTCAAGCAGTCAGCACGCTCATGCGCCGATAAACGGTAAAACTATCGGCAAACGCGGCGTTGGCGTGTGCTGAAATCACTTGCAAAATCGGGGATCTTGACTATACTAGCCCGCTCAATGGTAGCCCTGCTGGTTACTTCGCAACGTCACTTTGTGAACCCCGCCAGGACCGGAAGGTAGCAACGGTAGCAATTATGACGTGTGCCGGAGCCTTGCTAGTGGGGTTGCCACCCAAATTCAAAAAAGCCGTGATCAGAATGACTGATCACGGCTTTTTTATGCCTGTGATTCGTGCTTAGTGCGCGGCATTGCTTGGCACTGCTGGACTGGCTGCGCCGTCAGGTTGCGCCGTCAGTTGTGGATTGTCACTGGGCTTTTCTTTGCCCACCACCACCACCAGCATGCCGTCGGCATTGATATAACGGGCAAAGGCGTCTTTCACCTGCGCTTGGGTCAAGGCGGCGATCTGTTTGGGATAGTCGGCGAGGTAGGTGCGCGGTTGGTTAAAAAAGCCCATGGCCGATAGCGAGCCTGCGATATTGGCATTGCTGGCCAGCGACAGCGGATAGCTGTTCAGCATGCCCGATTTGGCCTCGGCAAAAACATCATCCGTCACGCCACGCGCCAGATAGTCGCGCAGGGTCTGTTTGGCCACTGCGAGACTGGTATTGGCCTGCTCGGTACGGGTCGAGTAGTTGATCCTAAACGGGCCATTACTGTGCATCGGGCTAAAGCTACTATAAGCACCATAGGTCAGGCCGCGTTTTTCACGCAGCTCTTTCATGAGCAGGGCACTAAAGTCGCTGCCCCCAAAGATGTCATTGCCCAGCGTCAGCGCGGGGAGGTCAGGATTGTCACGGGTGATACCGGTCTGGCCGATCATGATATGGGTTTGGGTCGAGTCAAACGGCACATAGACGGTACGTGCAGTCGTGGCTGGCGGTTTCGGCAGCGGGCGCGCGGCCTGACCTTGCGGCAGGCTACTGGTGATGCGTTCTGCCAGCGCCTGTGCTTCGCTTAAGGTCAACTGGCCGACGATGGCGATCGACAGGTTGCGGGCGACCAGATAGGTGTCCTTAAACCGGCGGATATCCGCCGGTTTGATCCCGTCTACACTGGACAGCAGTCCGGTGGTGGGCTGGGCATAGGGATGGGTACCATACAGCTCTTGCCAAAAACGGATGCCTGCGGTCGTTCCCGGCGAGTCTTTTTGCTGGGCGAGGGCGATCTTGGTTTGCTGCAGAATCCGCTGATAGCTGGCCTCGGGGACTTGTGCGTCTTTGAGCAGAGACAGGAGCTGGGCGACAGCCGGTTCGAGCACGGTCGGATCGGAGAGGGCGCGCAGGCTGACGCTAAACATATCGCGGTAGGCATTGGCACTGTACTGTGCGCCGAGGCGCTCAAAGTTCGCCGCGATCTGGTCGGTATTTTGGGTCGAGGTCCCTTCATCGAGCAGCGCGGAGGTCATGGCGGCGAGGCCATATTGTCCGGCTTTCAGCTCGCCATCCCGCGCAGAGCCGGCATCAAACGCCAAGCGAATGTCGACGATCGGCAGCTCCGGCGCAGCGACAAACAGCACGCGGGTGCCGCTTTGGGTGCGGAATTCTTCGACGTTGGGTGTCTTGATCTCGGCGAGATTCGGGGTGACTTTCAGGCTGTCGAGGCGTTTGAGTGCTGTGATCTCGGCGCCTTCCGGCGTGCTGCTGGGATGCGCTTCGGCATGCAGTTGCGAGGCTGCCAGTTGCAGACTGAGGGCGAGTAGGCTGTAGACTAAAGGCGTGTGGATCGAGCGTTTCATTTTTTGGCCTCCACGCGGCGGATAGATTTGACAGGGGGCTTGGCGGCGGGGGTGCCGGATGTGCTGGGGGTCAGCGGCTCCAGATACAGCGTCGACAGGCTATCTGCCGTCAGATAGCGTCGAGCGGCATCTTGCACCTGTTGGGTCGACAGCGCGCCCATATTATCGGCCAGTTGATCCATCAGTTTATAGCTGAGGTTAGACACCTCCAGCGCGCCGATCAGTTGAGCTTGTCCGGCGATGCTGTCGAGGTTATAGGTCAGTCCGGCACGCTGGTTGACCTTCACCCGTTCAAACTCCTCGGGAGTAATCGGCTCTTTTTCCAGCCGCTCGATTTCGTGCAGCACGGCTTGTCGTGCTTCGGCCAAGGTATGGCCTTGTTCCGGCACAGCACTGATGGTCAGTAGCCCACCCCCCCGGTTAAACAGATCATAGTTGGAGCTGACACCCGCCAGTAGACGCTGCTCACGCACCAGGCGTTTTTCCAGTCGTGCCGACAGACCGCCATCCAAAATCTCACTGGCCAGACTCAGGGCATAGGCGTCTTCGGGTTTCGCCGCGGTGGTCAGCGAGGGCACATTCCACGCCAGTACGACGGTCGGGACTTGGACGGCCAGACGCTGGGTCATGCTGCGCTCTCCGCTGTGCAGGTACTCATCGACATCGGGACGCGGCGGTACAGGACGCGCGGGAATCGCGGCAAAGTAGTGTTTGACCAGCGCCATGGTGTCGGCGGTTTTGACATCCCCGACGATCACCAGCACGGCGTTATTCGGCGTATACCACATCTGATACCAGCGTTTTAGCGCATCCAGTTTCAGATTCTTGATGTTTTTCATATGGCCGATGACCGGATAGCGCAGCGGACTGGTCGGGTAGGCCATGGCGCGGAAGCGCTCGGAGGCCAGTGCCTGTGGGTTGTCATCGGTGCGGGAGCGGCGCTCTTCCATGACCACCTGCATCTCAGGCAGAAAGTCCTCTTCGCGCAGCTTGAGGTTCTGCATGCGATCCGCTTCCATCTCCAGCGCCAGACCCAGACGCTCTACCGGATAGAGCTGGTAGTAGCCGGTATAGTTGGCGGTAGTAAAGGCGTTGTTCTCCCCGCCAAAGCGGCTGTTGATCCGGGTGAACTCATCGTTCGGCACTTTGGTTGTGCCTTTAAACATCATATGTTCCAGCGCATGCGACAGCCCGGTCTCATCGCTGTTTTCATCCGCCGAGCCGACCTTATACCAGAGCTGGGTCATGACCACCGGAGAGCGATGGTCCTCGCGAATGATCACCTTGAGACCATTGGGCAGGACTTCTTCATAGGTCTGGACATTGATACTGCTGCGCCCAGAGGGCGCGGCGACCGGGGTCGGGGAGGGGGTATTGGCGCTCGCTGTAGGTGCGGCAAACGCCGTGCTACCCAGTAGGCTAAAACTGATCGCACCGACCAAGGGCAGCAGGCGCGTTAAAAAAGGGCTGTGAGCAGGCATAACGTCCATGTCGAGAGTGGGCAAAAGATGAGGGCTAGCATAGCGATTACGCTGAAAAAATTCGCCAATATTTAAAGACCTTGCTGTTGTAAAGTGGTAACGGTGACACGAGATAGACAGTCCACGCAAAGCTACATGCATGCAGCAATTTGTCACCCGCATCATGCTAGAATCAGCGCAGCATAGATTTCACCCGATCAAGACGTGTAGATACCCGTCTGCTCTATCAGCCCAGCACAAGAAAGTGAGCCACAGCAGCATGTCAAACCCCGATTCATCCAATTCCAATAACCAGTTTACAGGTCTAAACGCCCCGCTTGGATTTCCGGTCAAGGATGCCACGGCGCAGGCAGATGCTGCCAAAGCCTTTGCCGCCAAGCTGCTGGCCGACAAACAGCGCAATGAACAACTGCGCGAGGCCGCACGACTAGACGCAGAGCGTGCGGAAGCCGCCCGAATCGAAGCGGCGCGCATCAACGCGTTGCAACAGGCCGCCGAGCAAGCGCGCGTCGAACGTCTTGCTGCCGAGCAGCTCGCTGCAGAAAAAAAAGCGGCAGAACAACGCCGCCTCGATGACTATATCGCCCAGCAAGCCGCCGCCAAAGCCGCTGCAGAAAAGCTAGCTGCAGAAAAACTCGCCGCAGAGCAGGCCGCACAGGCCGCCGACACCGATGGCGGGGGATTCTTTGGCCGCATGAAACAAGGGCTGGCCAAAACCCGTAAAGGCCTCAGTGAAGGTGTGGTCAGCCTGCTGATCGGTGGCAAAGAGATTGATGATGAACTGCTGGAAGAAATCGAAACCCAGCTCATCGTTGCTGATATCGGCATGGAAGCGACCCGCACCATCGTCACCAACCTGACCGAGCGCACCACCCGCCGTGAACTGATCTACGCCAATGCCTTATATAAGGCATTGCAAGAAGAGCTGGTCGCGCTGCTGGCACCCCGCGTCAAAGCCTTGCATATCGATCCCAACAAACGCCCTTATGTGATCCTCATGGTCGGCGTCAATGGTGTAGGCAAGACCACCACCATCGGCAAGCTGGCCAAACGTCTGCAAGGCGAGGGCAAGAAAGTCATGCTGGCGGCCGGTGACACCTTCCGCGCCGCTGCCACCGAGCAGTTGCAAATCTGGGGTGAACGCAACGACATCGCCGTCGTCGCCCAAGGCGATGGGGCTGACAGCGCGTCCGTGATCTTTGACGCCTTTGAAAGCGCGCGTGCACGCGGCATCGACGTGCTCATCGCCGATACCGCCGGACGCCTGCATACCAAAAGCAATCTGATGGAAGAGCTCAAGAAGATCAAACGTGTGATGCAAAAGATCGACGCTACCGCCCCCCATGAGATCATGCTGGTGGTCGATGCGGGTACCGGACAGAACGCCATCAACCAAGTGCAAGAGTTTGATAACGCCGTGGGTCTGACCGGCCTGACCATTACCAAGCTGGACGGCACCGCCAAGGGCGGCATGTTGTTTAATATCGCCAGCCGCAGCCATGTGCCGATCCGTTTTATCGGTGTGGGTGAAAAAATCGACGATTTGCGGCCTTTTGCCGCCAAAGACTTCGTCGAAGCGATGTTTAGTCAGGAAGACTAAGCCCATACTTGACCATTTACCCTGCATTTCATCTGCAAGTCATACTAAACCGCGATCATGGATCGCGGTTTTTTTTATGTTCGTCGTCTATCTTTTATGCAAATTTGAG
>JASLJP010000290.1 GCA_030152425.1 Aquirhabdus sp. | reverse complement strand
GCCATTCGGAGTGTAATAGCGTGACACCGTCATCTTGATGGCATGCCCTTGGCCGATCGGCCAAATCTTCTGCACGGACCCTTTGCCATAGCTGGTCATGCCATAGACCTTGGCGCGATGATGATCGCGTAGCGCAGCCGTCAGTACTTCGGCGGCCGAGGCCGAGTAGTGGTTGATCAAGATACTGACCGGGATGCGCGGATAGCGCTCCGGGGTCACCACGCGATAGTACTTGGCCGGCTCGCTGCGACCTTGGGTCGAGACGATCACCCCTTCGTTTAAAAAATCATTGGCCACTTCGATGGCTGCCGCCAGTAGCCCACCCGGATTGTCGCGCAGATACAAGACGATGCCTTTGAGCGAGCCGTTCTCATACAGTGGATCCAATGCCGCCGTGATCTGTTCCCCGGTCTGGGTTTGAAACGCTCGAATCTGCAGCACCACGATCCCGCCGGGCTGCGTCAGCACCTTCACCGCGTTGTCCTCGGGGATCGCCAGCATGACCCGCAGCTCACGCGGATGGTGGGCAGGCTGCATCACCGACAGGCGTACAAAACTGTTGCGCGCCCCCCGTAGCGACTGTTCGATATCGCCCTGGCTCATGGTCTTGACGCTTTTTCCGTCGATTTTCAGCAAGATATCACCCACCTGCACCCCTGCTTTGGCAGCGGGTGAGCCTTTGGGCACGGTGGTGATCTGCCACTGCGGCGCGGTGATGACGTTGGGCAGGATTGGCTGCTCCGGTGTGGCTGTCGGCGTGGCGGGGATGTCCGGCGCAGAGACGACCGGCGCCACCACGATCCCGGTTTGGCCGATCTCGCCATCGGTAAAGTCGACCAAGGCATCATAGCTCTTGGCATCGAGATAGTCGGAGTAGGGGTCGAGTTTGCTCAGCAGACCGCTCAGCGCGTTGTCAAACATCACGTCGTCTTTGACCGATTCGACATAGTTGAGGCGTACTTTTTCATAGACGTCGACAAAGCGGCGCATGGCCTCGATCGGCAGCGGCTCGTTATCAATGGTCGGCGGGGTGGCAGCGGCTTTGCCGGGATTGGCATCTGCGGCGAGACTGGTGCGGGCGCAGGCAATGATGCATACCGCCAGCAGGACTTTGCTCAGCAAATGGCCTGGTTTGCGTCCAAACCGTCCGTCATGGCGCGCGGGGAGATTCACAGCGGGGAGTGATCGAGTTGAATCAGTCGCGACGTACACGGTCATAAAAAGCGCTCAGACGAAAATCAAAAAGATAAACTCGGAATCTACGCATATCACCATAGTAGGCGGTTCCCTCGCCTACTGTAAGTTGTTGCCTTGTTATTGCCGCACTGCAAAGCATGACCCAGTTCACGGACTGGGTCTGATTTTTAGACCACCGGGGCGAGCAAGGTGCGCCCGGTCATCTCGGTCGGCAGCGGCAGATGCATCAGCGTCAGAATGGTCGGTGCCACATCGGCCAAGATGCCGCCACTGCGGATGGTCACCGGATGGGTGCCGACATAGATCAGCGGCACCAGCTCGGTGGTGTGCTGGGTATGCACCTGCCCACTGACATGATCCATCATCTGCTCGACATTACCATGATCGGCGGTGATCAGCATATGACCGTGGGCTTTGACCACTGCGTCATAGACGCGGCCGACGCAGGCATCCAGCGCCTCCACGGCTTTGACCGCTGCGCTAAACACACCGGTATGGCCGACCATGTCGCCATTGGCGAAATTCACCACCAGCACATCGTATTCGCCGGAGCCAATGGCTTTTACCAGTTCATCAGTCACCTCATAGGCGCTCATTTCCGGCTTCAGATCATAGGTCGCGACATCCGGCGATTTGATCAGGATGCGCTGCTCACCGGCATACGGTTCTTCGCGGCCACCGCTAAAAAAGAACGTCACATGGGCGTATTTCTCGGTCTCGCTGATACGCAGTTGAGTCTTGCCCAGCGCCGCCAGATACTCACCCAGCGAGTTATGGGTTTCTTGCGGCATATAGGCCACAGGTGCCTGAATCTTGGCCGAAAAACGGGTCAGCATGACAAAGTCGGAGAGGGTCGGGCGGACGTGACGGGCAAAGCCTGCAAAGTCGTCTTCGACAAAAGCGCGGGTCAGCTCACGCGCACGGTCAGCGCGGAAATTCATAAACACCACGCTGTCGCCGTCTTGGATGCTCACGGCAGCGCCGATGGTGGTCGGTTTCACAAACTCGTCGTTTTCATCCGCGGCATAGGCGAGGTCCAGACCCGCCTGTGCCGTGTCGGCCTGACGTGCGGATACCCCTTCGGTCAGCAGGCGATAGGCTTGCTCGACGCGATCCCAGCGCTCGTCACGGTCCATCGCATAGTAGCGACCGCACAGCGAGACGATGCGCGCAGGATGGGCAGGGGTAGAGATGATATCGAGGGCAGCTTGCATCTTGGCCAGTGAGCCTGCAGCGCTACGCGGCGGCGTGTCGCGGCCATCGAGGAAGGCATGCACGTACACCGTGGCACCACGCTGTGCAGCCAACTGACACATGGCAACCAGATGATCTTCATGCGAGTGCACACCGCCGTCCGACAGCAGACCGATCACGTGCACCGCGCCGTTTTTGGTGATGGCGTCATCGACCGCTTTGGTCAGCACCGGATGGGAGAAAAACAGCCCGTCGCGAATGTCTTTGGTGATGCGGGTAAAGTCCTGATACAGCACACGACCAGAGCCTAGGCTCATATGGCCGACTTCGGAGTTACCCATTTGACCATCGGGCAGACCGACGTCTTCGCCCGAGCCTGAGATCAGGCCATGGGGATGCGCTGCCTTGATCGCATCCAGACGCGGGGTTTGCGCCGCGAGAATCGCGTTGTCTTCGACTTCTTCGCGATGACCAAACCCGTCGAGGATCACCAAGACGTGAGGGATTTTTTTGTCGAGGCCGGTCGGGTTAGGCTGGGTTTGGGTGGTGGGCAGTACGGCAGCAGTCATGGTCGGTGCTCTATTTTTCAGTCGATACGTGTGTGCAGCGAATTCGGCAGAATCCTTCATCAAAGCTTCATGACGACGTCATGGCGCTGACTTGGAACGATTCTAATGGGCTGTATTTTACTCTAAGCCGATGGGGATAGGTGACAGATCATCGGTTAAAGAGTTGTAATTGATCAAAACGCAGTGTCATTTCAGCTCAGCGGTCGTGTGACTGGGCGACGCGTCGATTGGGGTGATAACTATGGTTAAAAACTGCTAAAATGCCGCGTCTTTTCCCGATCTCGTATACACATATCACTATGACCAATGCCGCCTCGACCTCCTTCGACCAAGCTACAGCCGCTCCCATCACCAAAGACCGTATCCTGATCCTCGATTTTGGCTCGCAGTACAGCCAGTTGATCGCGCGCCGTGTCCGTGAGGCTGGGGTGTACTCGGAGATGTATGCCTATGACATGAGCGAGGCGGATATCCGTGCCTTTAACCCCAACGGCATCATCCTGTCCGGTGGTCCTGAGAGTGTGACAGCGGATGCCAGCCCGCGCGCGCCAGAGGTGGTCTTTACCCTCGGTGTGCCAGTACTGGGCATTTGCTACGGCATGCAAACCATGGCCGCCCAGCTCGGCGGAGCCGTGGAAAATGGTCTGGTGCATGAGTTTGGCCGTGCCGATGTGCACGTCGAACACGCCGATTTGTTGTTTGCCGGGATCGAAGACGCCCCGAATACCCTCAATGTCTGGATGAGCCACGGGGACAAAGTCACCCAACTGCCGCCGGATTTCACCGTCAACGCCAGCACACCGACCTGCCCAATCGCAGGTATGAGCGATGAAACCCGCCGTTTCTACGGCGTGCAGTTCCACCCTGAAGTGACCCACACCAAACAAGGTGAAGCGCTGATCAAGCGTTTCGTGCTGCAAATCTGCGGCGCTCATGGCCTGTGGACACCGGAACACATCATCGACCTGCGTATCGAGCAATTGCGCGCCCAGATCGGCTCGGAAAAAGTCCTGCTCGGCCTGTCCGGCGGTGTGGACTCCTCCGTAGTTGCCGCGCTGTTGCACCGCGCCATCGGCGACCAACTGACCTGCGTGTTTGTGGACAATGGCCTGCTGCGTCTGAACGAAGGCGACGACGTGATGACCATGTTTGCCGGTGACCACGGCATGAAAGTGATCCGCGCCAACGCCCAAGAGCGTTTCCTGTCGCAACTGGCCGGTGTGACTGATCCGGAAGCCAAGCGCAAAATCATTGGCCGTGTGTTTATCGAAGTATTCGCCGAAGAAGCGCGCAAGCTGGACGGCGTCAAGTTCCTCGCCCAAGGCACCATCTACCCCGATGTGATCGAATCCGCCGCCAGCAAACAAGGCAAGGCGCATGTGATCAAGTCGCATCATAATGTTGGCGGCCTGCCACCAGATCTGAACTTTGAGCTGGTCGAGCCACTGCGCGACCTGTTTAAAGACGAAGTGCGCAAGCTCGGCACCACCCTCGGCCTGCCACACGCCATGATTTATCGTCATCCATTCCCGGGTCCAGGCCTCGGTGTGCGTATCCTCGGTGAAGTCAAACAAGAGTACGCCGACATCCTGCGCCGCGCCGACCATATCTTTATGGAAGAGCTGCGCCGTAGTGGCTGGTACGAAAAAACCGCCCAAGCCTTTGCCGTATTCCAACCGATCAAGTCGGTCGGCGTAGTCGGCGATGGCCGTCGCTACGCATGGGTCATCGCCCTGCGCGCCGTCGAAACGATCGACTTCATGACCGCCCGTTTTGCCCACCTGCCCTACGACCTCGTCGAGCTGGTCAGCAACCGCATCATGAATGAAATCGCCGAAGTGTCACGCGTGACCTATGACGTATCGAGCAAGCCGCCGGCGACGA